>JANQOL010000008.1 GCA_028289675.1 Pirellulaceae bacterium | reverse complement strand
GCCCAGCCAGTTTGATGCGCTTATGCATCGCATCGCGAATACTATCTTCGCGATGCGATGCATAAGCGCATCAAACTGGCTGGGCTGGAAGAGTATTTCGGTGAGATTCTGGTTCCCACCGAAGATGTCGTGACCTTTACTCGCAACGGTAATCGCCGCGTTGTCAAACGCAAACTCTACCCAGGTTATCTGATGGCCTACATGACCATCAACGATGACTCCTGGTTCCTGGTCAGGGAAACACCCGGTGTCGGTGACTTTACCGGCTCGGGCGGCAAGCCGACTCCGATGGATCCACATGACGTGGAGAAAATCGTGAAGAAGGACGAGCCGGACGAGGAAGAGGGGGAGAAAGCTCTCAAAACGGCCATTCCGCATCGCCCCGGCGATCGCGTGCGGGTCAAAGAGGGCAATTTTCAGAACCTGGAAGGCGAGGTGGAAAAGGTCGACGAAGCGAATGGCCGCGTGACGGTCATCATCAGTATCTTCGGCCGCAGTACGCCTGTCGAATTGGACCACTGGCAGATCGAGGAACTCTAAGCCCAACGGGCGGAGTTACGACCGTACTGCGGTCTGCTCGGGGCGTTGCTGGATACCGCAAGTTGTTCCGGCAGCCGCCCAGGATCGCTAAGCCAGGCGTTCACATCGTAAATGAAATCACTGACCGTTTGAGATACCGCTAGAGCACATTCGTTTCCGCTGAGTCGCTAGATGTCGCAGGCTATGTGTCCGCGCGACTCGCACTTGTCAGCGGCAGAAACCCGTTTGGAGTTTGATATATGGCGAAACAAGTCGTAGGGCAGGCCAAGTTTCAAGTGCCGGGTGGCGCGGCGACGCCCGCACCACCGGTTGGTACTTCGCTGGGTAAGTTCGGGATTAACCTCGGACAGTTTGTCTCCGCTTTCAATGAGCGGACCAAGGAGTTTAACGGTACGCCAATCCCGGTGATCGTGACCGTCTATTCGGATCGGACCTTCGAGTTTGTCACCAAAAGCCCCCCGGCGGCCGCCCTGCTGAAACAGGCCGCGGGTATCGCCAGCGGTTCCGGTGAGCCCAACAAAAAGAAGGTCGGCAAAGTCACTCGGGCTCAAGTCGATGATATCTGCCAGAAAAAGATGGCGGATCTCAACGCTCGTGATTTGGAACACGCCGCACGCATGATCGAAGGTACGGCACGCAGCATGGGCTTGGAGATTGAGGGCTAGATGGCATGGCTAGAGTAACCAAAGCAATGAAGTCGATGAACGAGAAGCTGCCGGCTTCCAAGGATCCTCTGCCGCTGGAAAAAGCGGTCGAAGTCCTCAAGGGGTTTCCGGCGCGTAAGTTCGATCAAAGTGTCGAGATTCACATGCACTTGGGCATCGATCCCGCCCAAGCCGATCAGCTCGTTCGCGGATCGCTGGTGTTGCCCCACGGTATCGGCAAGACGCAGCGAGTTGTCGTGTTTGCCAAGGGAGATTTGGCCACGGCGGCAGAGGAAGCGGGAGCGGATGTGGTCCGTCAGGACGACCTGGCCAAGAAGATCAAAGATGGATGGACCGACTTCGACGTGTGCGTGGCCACCCCCGACATGATGGGACTGGTTGGTCCACTCGGCAAGGTATTGGGGCCGCGGGGTCTGATGCCATCGCCACGAGCCGGTACGGTCACCATGGATGTCGCCAAAGTCGTCCAGGAGTACAAAGCTGGTAAGGTCGAGTTTCGCAATGATAAAGGTGCCAACCTGCACGCGATTGTCGGCAAATTGAGCTTTGATCCTCAGAAGCTCACCGAGAACATTGAAGCGTTTATCAACTTTGTGAACAGTTTGAAGCCTCAAGCTGTCAAAGGTACCTACGTCAAGAGCATCGCGCTGTGTGCCACGATGTCACCCAGTGTCCGCGTTGCCGCATAAGACACCCGCCACCTGCCGTTGTTAACAACGAATTGAGTTAGCCATGAGTAAGTACGTCAAAAACTTGATTTCTAACGAAATCCAAAATCGGCTGGAAGGTGTCGAAGACGCCATTGTCGTCAATGTCATTGGCATGGATTCCGAATCGACCTTCAAGCTGCGTAAGCTACTTCGCGAGAAGAATCTCAACATCTTGGTCGTCAAACGTAGTTTGGCTTCCCGCGCGACCGACGAATCACCGCTACGCGTCCTGTTTGGCGAAAAGCAGGGCTCGGTGGCCGTGGTGTGGGGCGGCGAAGACTTCGTTAGCCTGGCCAAGGAAATTGCCGCCATCACCAAGGAAGACGAGTTCGAAAAATTTGAACTCAAAGGCGGCGTGATGGACGGTGACGCGCTGGATGCCGAACAAGTGCTGGCGGTGAGCAAGTGGCCCAACCGCCAAGAGCAAATTGCCATGTTGGTTGGTCAGATCATGGGACCAGGTGCCAACCTGGTTGCCCAGTTGGTTGGACCCGCTGGCCAGTTGGCCGGCCAAGTCAAACAGTTGGTTGAGAGCAAGGAGGGCGAAGCATAGAGGCAGACCTTCCGCTGTTCAGCGAGCAATCCGAGGCTGAACGGCTTATTCGTTATTGATCAGCAATCCATTCAATTGAAAACAATTTCACTTTAAGAGTAAGGGTGTGACAAACCATGTCCGAATCAGCAATCGCAGACAACCTAAAGCAACTTGGCGATTCCATCGTAGGCTTGACGCTCAAGGAAGCCAAAGAGCTTAGCGACTATCTCAAGGACGAGCATGGCATCGAAGCCGCCGCCGGTGGTGGTGTCATGGTAGCCGCGGCCGCTCCTGGCGACGCCGGCGGAGCCGCCGAAGAAAAGACCGAGTTCGATGTGGTGATGACCAGCTTTGGTGACGCCAAGTTGAACGTGGTCAAGGTCGTCAAGAACTTGACCGGGGCCTCCTTGATGGACGCCAAGAAGATGGTCGAAGCCGTTCCAGCCAAGATCAAGGAAGGCGCTTCCAAAGAAGACGCCGAAAAGGTCAAGAAGGAACTGGAAGAAGCTGGTGCGACGGTCGAACTCAAGTAGTTCGCCGGTTCACGCTTCTGCATTCCACAAAACAACTCCCAGCCAAGGTCGCCGCGCGGTCTTGGCTGTGTTTGTATTTGGGTCTGATCAACGTCCGGTGACGCGATCATTGCAGCGACGCCCAGGCAACCCTGTGCACCTGATTTAGAGCGGTTAACGCTTCGGTGTAGCGTTATTTCGCCTGTTTGAGACTGTAAAAACGTTGACGGCACACGCTATACGTCCGTGCGACTCGCACTAGGGTTTGTTGTACCTACAGCAAATGACGGGCTTTGACTTCCAAGTACTGGTTCACCAGCGGTGAAGTCATATCTTCGGGGAAGACGTCCAATGCGAGGCCTCCCTCGGTGCGCATCCGCTGCACGACCTGATTGCGCCACACGAGCAATTGGCAAGCCGCCGCACTGCGGTAAAGCACTTGCGGGTCCGGAGCTGGATTGTCGGCCGCGTTGAAAATCTGGTGGTCGCGCAACAAGACCAGCAATGGCAGATGACAACCAATCAAGTTGTTCATGTAGTTCTGAATTTGATGCGAGTTGACCTGGTCGATCACGTTGGTGACTAGCACGACCAGTGATCGGCGCCGGCAGTGCTTGGACAAATACAGAAACGCTTCGTCAAAACGGGATTGAACCATTCTGGGGAACTGGTTAAAGCCGGCGTGCAAGATGCGATTCATTTGACGCTTACCGCCACTGGGCGGCACATAGCTGTGAATATGATCCGAGAAACTGATCATGCCCACGGAATCGCCTTGGTCCAGTGCGACATAGCTGAGCATCAGCACGGAGTTCAGCGCGTAATCGAGTAAACTCAAACGTTCGTATTCGTTGGTCATCATTCGACCGCAGTCCAGCAGAAAGATCACTCGCTGGCTTTGGTCACTTTGAAATTGGCGAACGGTCAGCTTTTGGCGACGAGCAGTACTGCGCCAATCGATGTGCTTGTAGTTGTCGTCTTGCTGGTAATCTCGCAACCGTTCGAAGTCGTTGTCTTGGCCCGCCCGCCGCGTGCGGCGAACGCCGATTTGGCTGAGGCGATTGGTTCGTGCCAGCAGCGCGTACTCGTTGATCTGTTTGATGTCCGGATAGACGTGCAATTCGTTGGGGCAGTCAAACGCATGCTGT
>JANQOL010000850.1 GCA_028289675.1 Pirellulaceae bacterium | reverse complement strand
GCACGTGATGGGCTTCGATCACGAACGTTTGACCTGGTACCACAACGGCTTGGACCGTCGCATTACCGACGTGCACGGCCAGGTCATTCACGAAATTCTCTACGGTTAGGGCGAAGCCCACCCGTGTTCACCGAGAGCGTTGCGGAATCTCGCCACCGGCGCGGCTGCCTAACGCACGGTACAGGCTCAGATCGATCGAATTGGAAATGATGTGCACCGATCCATCCATCCTGAGACTGTTGACGCGCCCCGTGTGATAACTGCGGGCCGTCACGGCCGCGTAAGTGTCATGTCGCGCTGAATTGCCTTCCTGCTGTGTGCTGTAATCAATGTCGTAAAACCGATTCTGATGCACAAACGGCACAACTTGATTGGGCGAAAAAGTGGTCGTCACTCCGCTGTGATGAATGCGGCCATCCGGCCAGACTGTGTGTCCGGTGGTTTTGAATTCCCCCAGATGATCTCGGAAGGTGTCGATCTGGTCCGGGATGTTCGGCAGCGATCGCTGAGTGTTGCGAAGGTAGGGCTGGTATGTCTTGACTTCGGCGGCCGCCAAGGTGTTCGACAGACCGTCTCGGACGTCAGTCAAACGTAAATGTCCATTGACGATAAACACTCCATCGCCTCCCCGTAGCGTCTCTGGTGCAAATATATGCCAGCTGCCTCCATAGAATCCATACGATACTGGTGCCACGTACGGGGCCTGATTCTTGTAGCGAATGTGACGATTGGGCTCCGCCGGACACAGCAGCCAAGGCATCTGCTGGTAAGTCACGCCGGTTGTCACCTGATCATGCCAATCAACGTCTAACGCAATCAGCTTGCTGGCATTGTCTTGCTCGAGAAAAGGCAGCAATCGAGCTTGGGCTGACCAGGATTCTCCCGTCTCGGCCGCGGTTTGCCAACGAGATACACAGAACGCCGGCGGTATTCGTCCATAGGCGGCCGAGTATTGATGTACGGCTAATCCCAGTTGCCGCAGGTTGTTCAAGCAATACGTGCGCCGAGCCGCCTCGCGTGCGCCTTGCACCGCAGGCAACAGCAGAGCGAGCAGCAGGGCTATCACGGCCACGACCACGATCAACTCGACCAAACTAGCTGCAGTGCGGAGTTTCTTCACAGATGTGGTCAATGGGAAAGTGCGAGTCACACGGATATCTGCTCGTGGCAATCACGAAACTGTTGCGTGAACGCGCGAAACTTCACACGACCATGCGACAGCTCCGGCAGGAATCTAGCCCGCTGATGAGCGTAGATTCTTGGGCAGAGCACCTCTATTCTACTTACCGGAAGCAGACTTGCCCCTAGAAACTCCTGCGTTCGACCTGCGGTTCCTGTGAATCGCCTCCAAACAGCTGTTGAGGCAAACTGAACAGATCGAAATCCATGGGAGGCAACACGGTGGGCAGCGAAGGATTGAGGTCCACCGACAGCGGTTGCATTTCCAAATCGATTTCACCCACGACGGCCAAGCTATTGTCGCCTTGGGTGACGTGTACCTGGGCACCTCGAAACCACTCGATCCACGGCGCTTGGTAGTCAGGCGGTGGCAGCATCCGGCCAGAAGGTCCCGCAACGGCATGCTGCCATGCTGAACTCTCCCACCAGCCCATTTGCGCCGCATTCTTGTCCGTTAGCAGATACGTGCCGCCCAGTGGGCATTGCAGTCGCACGTCCAATAACCGCTGGGCAGCGTCCAAGCACTCGTCGGCAGGAATCTTCAGCTGTTGGTGCATGGTGTCTAGCAGGCGTGCATTGGCATGGGAGGACTTCCAGCCGCGAGCGTACCACTGAGCGTTGACCCAGTCGGCCAGTTGTGAGCCATCCAGGTTGGCCAGCTGGGCACGCGCTTGGGCCAAATCAGTGGTCTCCGCCACGGCTAGTTGTCCAACTGCACTGTCTAGAATCATCCGATTGAATGACAGCAGGCTGAACGACGCATCTTGCCAGCGCCATAGCCCGCCAATCATCCGCGAATAGCCGGCGAAATCTGGTTGAGCCAGCGCGCGGCCTAATCCCAGTGGCAGTTGCTCGATCAACCCAGGTTTGGGCCAAGCTCCGATGTAAGCCGGAGCCGCCTGCAACGCTTGCAACGTTTTCAACAAGCCCTCCGTGTCTTCCGGAGCCGGCGGTGTCATATCCTTGACGCCCCCAAACAGGTAGTAGTTCTCCGGACTGCCTAGCAGGCCCGAAGATCCTCGAACATGCAGTTGCACGGACAGGGCATCATCGGCGGGCATCTGGATGGAGATGGGACTGGGTTCTCCCAGCTGTCTGGCAATCCAACCGTATTTCTCCGGTTCGAACGGAGACATGTAACCTTCCAACGTGACCTTCTCCACTTGGCTGCCTTCCGCCTTGAAACGTCGAATACCAACCATCAACGGATCCATGTGCCGCCACTGCTGCTGGTAGAAGTCGGAGATAGTCGCATAAGAGTCTGCCTCCTGGGCAGTCACGGCGGTCAGCGGTACGTCGGCAATCGGTAGGAAGCTGCCGCGAGCCCCGCGCAAAGAGTCCACCCAACGGTCCGATCCGCGCAATGCACGGGCGCCGTCCGGACGTTGGTCAAACCACTCCGGCAGCAAACCTTGAGCTTTCAACTGCACAATGTCATCAGCCACGTGGCCTTCGGCCAATGCGGCTTGGGTTGCAATCTCGGCAATCTCCAGGTGCGCGATGGCCTCCAAGCGGCGTTGCAATTCGATTTGGTATTGAGGACTAACCAACCGGTGAAAAAACTGTGGAGAGAAGTAGGCGAATACACTGTAGTCGTTGGTATCCGGCAGCCAGGTTCTCGCCCATTGAAAATGTGGCGTTTGCGCCAACGACTGGTCTCCGGCTGCAACTTGAATAAAGCGTTCGGCCAACGTGCGGCTGGTAGTCACGAATACGTACGGGCCATCACTGACATAGAACGACCTGATGCGATTGTCTGGCGTACTTAACAGCAGCACGTCTTTGCCCAGGATTGAGAGCTGGTCGACGCGAGCTCCCTCCGCCTTGGCGGCGATAGCACGGCGGTCGGATTCGATGGCCGCCGCCAGCAACCGCGGATTCTTGGCATAGAAAATGACTCCCAAGCTGGCGCCCTCTTTGAGATAGAGGTCGCTGCCGACTACCGCCATATCGCCAATCAACTGGTCTCCAAACATTTTGGCGATGGCGGTCATCTTGGCGGCCAACATCCGCTCCATCTTGGCGGTTGCCTCGTAGTTGAACCCTCTCAGTAGCACGGCTTGGGCCATGTCACCGCCATAACGTTCGGCAATATCTTGAAACCAGACGTAGTTCGAGAACGATCCAAAACGCAGATAAAAGCACTCGGGTGGCACGCGGGAAGCCAGCGATTCGATCGCCGGAGGCTGCTGCATGGCCGGCAGCGGTGCTTGTTCCCAAATGGGTTCGGTGGGCGGCGGCAATTCCGCCTCGGCGCCCGTACTTGGCACCGACAGTACTTGTTCCAAGACTTCTTCGCGCAACGGTTCGATCGCTGCCAACAGGGCCAACGTCTTCAGCGGCTGTGATAATTGCTCTTCGTCAGGATCAGGAGGATCCAAATCAACGCCCGGCAGATCCAGTCGCCATGACAGCATCGATGTCAGGTAGCTGTGTACCAGCTTGGGAAAGTCTTCTGACTGAACATCTCGCACCGCGTTGGCCGTATACAACTGCCACCATTGCTGCAGCAGATCGCGATGTTCGGGCCCACTCCTTTGCTGAGGCACCACGCGAATTGCTTGGCTAATGTCGCCGCTTAATTGGATGTTCAGCGGTTGGTCGCCACGATAAAGCGCGGCCACTCGAACCGCCGTAGCCACCTGCTTCGTTTCCGGTTCACCACGGATTGCCGATCTAACACGATCCAGCAATCCGCCGGGCCGTCCGATGCCGGGACGCGCGGGCGGCGCGGCTTCGCGGACCGTCATGGTGCGGATACTCACCACCGAATAGAACACGCGACCACGCTCGTCGGTGACCAAAATACGTGGCTGACCGTCCGCCAAATTAGGTGGCAAGGGTACTTCAAACTGCAACACTCCAAAGGGGCTGCCGTTGATGGCCACGGGCGCCATCGGTGATGCCGCAGTAGCGATGCCTATTTCTTGCGCGAAGCCTGCACTGACCGAAGCCAGTGCGAACAGACACGGCAGCGCGCTGGAGAACGCGCGGGCCAGACCATTGTTTCGTTGCATCATTACCACTACCAATCTTCACCAGGACCTGGGGCAATCTTCCACCGGCCCATTCTACTCGTTGCCGCCACTGAAGAGCAGTGACTGTGGCAAACCCGGGAGACAAGCTGGGCAGCGGCTTCTTCGTAAGATACAAACTCAATTGCGAGCGAGAGAGTCACTGACGTGTGGACAGACTTGCCAGCGCGTTGTGCTTGTTTTGCATTCAATCCCGCACAAAGTGGCTCGGTCCAGCAAGTGCGTCTTACTGTTGGCCCTGCCTGCGTAGTGCCGAAATCGTGCCCGTGCTGTCCGCGAATCGGTCCAAGGATAAGCCTAATTCACGCGCCTGGGTCAGCCACAGGTTGGCTAGAGGCGTTCCATCGGGACAGTGCAAATGCTGGCCGGGTTCCAGCTGTCCCCTACCGCGTCCCGCGACA
>JANQOL010000844.1 GCA_028289675.1 Pirellulaceae bacterium | reverse complement strand
TTGCCGGCGACTTGCAAGTAAAAATTGTCCAACGGGTCGCGTGCCGGATGGTCCTCGGGGATGTTGAGCGACACAAAATTATGCTGGGTGTCTTCGACCTCTGGGCCCTCCACCACGGCAAAACCCAGCCGCCCCATAATCTGTTTCAGATGTTCGATCGTTTGGGTGATGGGGTGCGTGCGTCCCAGGTGACGTCGCTTGCCCGGCAGCGTTGGATCCAACGTGGGGTCGCCCGCCTCCGAGCCAGACTGCGCGTTGTCGAGTCGGGCTTGCGCTGCCTCCAACGCGGATTGAATCCGATTCTTGGCTTCGTTCAGTTTCATGCCGCCGGGCTTCTTGGCCATTGGCGGCAGACCGCCCATTTGCTTCTGCACCGACCGGAATTGGCCGCTACGCGCCCCCAGGTATTGCACGCGTAAGGCCTCTAGTGCCTCCGCGTCCGGCGCCGCCTCAAACGCGGCTTCAGCCCCGGCAGCCAGTTCTTCTAGCGCACTCAGGAATTCGGCCAACGCATCTTTACTGTTCATTTATCCTGATTCCCGCGTGAACTCACTGATGTTTGAAGTTACGGGTTTGTTTTTGACGCGACCGTGCGCTGTCCAATAAACGTGCATTGTCCAACAAAAAAGCGGCGACGGGAAAGCTCCCCGGCGCCGCTAGGTTTGCTTGGTTTGCTGTCGGGAATGGATCGTTGGGCACCAAGTCCGTTTGTGTTCGCAACCGCAGTTTGACGCGATTTGGCAAGTGGGGCCTGGCACTGAGCCGTCAGCAAACCGGGCTAGGCTGCCAACGAAGCTTTGACTTGCTCGACGACAACTTGGAATCCAGCCGGGTCGTTGATGGCCATTTCGGAAAGCTGTTTGCGATCCAGCCCGATATTGGCTTTGTTCAGTCCATGAATGAACTGGCTATATCGCAAACCATGCTGCTCACAGGCCGCGCTGATGCGCGTAATCCACAGTCGGCGGAACTCACGCTTCTTGACGCGTCGGTCACGATAAGCAAACGCGCCAGCTCGAACCAGTGTTTCCTTGGCAGTACGCAGTAGCTTCCTGCGACCGCCTACGTAACCGCTAGCTCGTTTCAGCAAGCGTTTATTGGCCTGGCGCCGCGCGGCGCCCTTTCGGGTCCTCATTTCTCAACCTCTTGATCTAGTATCTCAGGTCCCGGTCGGCTCGCTTTTTGAGCGCGGGAGCTCAGCGGTGGCTAAACAGCCACGGGCGACCGGAGTTCTACCCAGATACTTGGTAATACCCGCTATCGTCTAATAACTGTTGTGGCGCAGGCAATCTTGAATTTGCCGTGTTTGTGGGGGGGCCAGGACGCGCGTACCCCGCAGATTTCGTCGCCGTTTGGAACTCATCCGCACCGCCAAGTGGCTGGTTCCAGCTCCGCGATGCTTGGCCTTGCCCGTCGCCGTCAAGCGAAAGCGCTTTTTCGTGGCCTTGTGGGTTTTCATTTTCGGCATGCTATATGTCCTCGGACAACTGTCCCGTTTTGAGAATCTGATAATGTATCTCTGCAGCATTAGCCTCACAAGGCCTACTGGGATTGGCCGCAGCCTAGTGTTCGTGCCGCGTTTCGAAGCCGCCCTTCTTCAGAAAGTCCTGCCATTTGTGGGCCGCGTCATGCGAGGGCAGCTCGATTTCCATCCACTCCGGGCAGCGTGCCCTAACGTCCGAATGGTTCCCGTGCTTGGAAACCTCGACGGTGCAACCTAGACCACGATACAGCGCCAACAGCTGGTTCAACTCGGTGGCATCATGGATATGCTGAGAATGCCAATCTACCAACCGGTATTTGACGATCTCGCGATGCGGTTGACCTGCGGGTGTTTGCCCGGATGCCGGCTGACTGGATGCGGGCTGATTGGCGACCCGTTGCCCAAAAATGGTATCGAAGCCCGATTGCTTGAGCCACTTCACCCACTGGTCAGCTTGGTCGCGAGAATCCAGGGCAAGTGACTTCCAGAAGACAGTCCGGCACTGCACGTCGGTATGGCCATTGTGGTCATTGGTCTTCACCTCGCAGCCGAGCATTTTCAACGTGTCGGCGTGCTTCTTCGCTGCGGCCGCATCATGAATGTGCTTGGCTTGCCAGTTCTCCATGCGAAACGCCACATATACTTTCGAACCGCTCTGCGAACTCGCCTGAGTTTGGGCTGGTGTCCGCTGCGCGATACCCAGGCCGGACGCGGCCAGCGCCAAGACCGTGATTGCTAGCGTTGCTCGTTTCATGAACAACCTCCTGAAGATGTTTGAGACAGGCGACAAGATGATAGATAGCCCGGCTATTGGTGGCTAGTGCGAGTCGCGCGGAGACAAAGGCTATCGGGCTACCAGAGCAGTTGGCGATAGCAGTAGTTGTCGGTAGATGATCACTGCCATCGGAGATTAACCACAACCAGTCCGTTGTCTTAGTCGTGACTGTGGCGGTGACGTGATAGTTCTTCCAGCAACGACTCCAACTCGGCATCGATGTCCGAGTTTTGACGCCGCCGGCGTTCCTCGTGATCGTAGGCGGAGTAACCCGATTGCTGGCCAACTCGGTCATACGCGAGACCGCCTTCGCCCTCACCCGAGATGCCGCCATTGAGACGATTGATCACCATCAAGACATCGCGTGGCGTCAGTGAGCCGTCGCCGTCAACGTCTGGGTGCATGTTGTTGGGCTCGCCGTCAGTTCCACCGGGAGGCAGCGGTCCCGAGCCGTGCTGATTGATGCGGTTGACCAGGATCAGCACATCCAAGGGGGTGGTTTCGCCGTTACCATCCACGTCGGTAGGCTGTTCGGGATTTTGATGTGGCGGCAGTGGTGGGGACAACAGGATGGGAAAGCCATTGGTGGCCACGTCACCGTTGGAAGACCGTGCGATGATGGTCAAGGGCACCGTTGTATCCGCCACGTATTCGACTTGCGTATCGGATCTCAGCCGCAAAACACCGTCGACGACTTCAAAACGCTCATCGGAGACCGAGAAATCGTATTCGTCACCGTCGGGATCTTCCACAGAGATTTGGCCAACCACTGCGCCATCACGACCACCCTCCAGCGACAGGTCGCTCAATTGGATGCCGGTCGGCGGATCGTTCTGGTTGGAGACGGCCAACGAAAACTCTTGAGTGATCTCATCGGCGTCTTCGCCGCCGTCTCGCTCCCGAGCGGTGATGGTCAGTTGAATCAGGTCCTCCGACTCGTAATCCAAGTACTCGCCGTCGATCAATCTGAGCTGACCATCGCGGATTTCAAAACGCTCATCTGAAATCGAGAATTCGTAATCTTCGTCGGCGTCAGGATCATCCACCAAAATGGATCCGACGACGGCTCCGGTGTCGTTCTCCGCAATCGACTCAGCACTCAAGTTGATGCCTCGCGGCGGCTCGTCGACATTGGTCAACTGCAACACCGTTTGCACCGAAATCTGGTAGGCAGGGTTGTCGACGTCTGTCGCCAAGATGTCCAGCACGATCGACGGTTCGGAATCAAAGTCCAGTTGTCCCGAAGTGAACAGCACCTGTCCGTTGGAAATTGTGAATCGAGGATCCGAGGACGTCACAACGTACTGGGCACCCTGGTCCACATCGACGACTGAAATGAAGCCGACCGACGCGCCCAGGCTAGCTCCCTCGGACAACTCTGGCAGTTGGACGTACAAGTCCAATGGCGGATCGTTGACCGGCGCGACGTCCCATTGCACCGCCAGTTCCACGGTATCAAAGCCATCGTGGACGCGCAGCACGGCTTGATCCGCACCGTGATAATTCTCATTCGGCTGGTAGCTCCAGCCGCCGGCGATGCTGGTCAGCTGCCCATGTTGCGGTGGAGTGACCAAGGTAAACCATAACGCGTCACCATTGGGATCGCGGATATCCTGATGATCGCCCAGCAGGACCTCATCGGACGTGTCCTCTTCGACCGACTGCGGTCCAAAGCGCGAGACATCGGGTGGCGTGTTTTGACCCGTGATCCGCACGCCGAATTGTGCTTCCGCCGGTTCCCCATTGTCGACCGTAACCGGTAGCAAATCGGGAATGGCTAGGTCGATGGAATACGTTCCGTCCTGGGTCGTTGCCCAAGCCAAATCGCCATAGAAATCGGTCTGCAAACTTGTGACGTTGCTATCCGACAGGGTTTGGCTGGTACCCAACTGTGTCCAATTGTCGGTGTCCCACACAATTACGTCGCCGGGAGCCAGGCGACTACCAGTCAGTAGCCGACCGTCGGTGGCGCCAGTTGATACCGGGCCTTCCGCGTCCGCCAAAATCGCGACTCGCCGTAGCAGGCGGTTTTCTTGCCGAATGGCATCGATGCCACCGCCTTCGTAAGCCACGAACAGTAGGGTGCCGTCGGCTGAAAAGTCAATCGACCGCGCGATGCCGTCCAGGGTCAAACTGCTTAGAAACTGATCCGCGCCTGAAGTACTGTGCAGGCGAACAACACTCCGGCTGGGAGAGATTGACGAAACGCTTGCCAGCAAATTCTCCGCCGGTGAAGCGGCGACCGCAGTCGCGCCCAAATCCTGAGGCTCCGCCAACCTCGCTGTGCCGTCCTCGGTAACGAACAGAGCGATCGAGGTCTGGCCGTGCTCGGATTCCAGTAGCGCCAGAGTTTGAGATTGAGAGGTGCTGGGAGTGGTCTGGATGAGTTGGCGAATGGTTGAACCGCCGCTGACCTCCAACGCCAACTGGGAGGCTTGTCCGGTCTCAAGGTTCAATTCCCAAACGCGCTGTTGTCCGTTGGCCGCGTCGACGATCAACGTAGCCAACACGCCCTCGGATGCGCTCGCGACCAGTCCGCCACCGAGATCGACCGGTGCCAAGCTATCATCCATCGGATGGGCGATTCCCGACTCATCAACGGTCCACAGGAGACCGCTGTCTTGACTGGCCAGCAGTTGTCCGCCAACGTCCGACTCACCGGCCGCCACCGGCGCAACGCTGACCGCTGTGGTCTGGCGTTGGGAATTCGGATTGGTCAGCAGCCCGATGGAGTAGTCACCGGGATCCAGGTCGTCGAACACCGCGATACCGGCTTCATCGGTCACGGCAATCGGCTCGCCGGGCTCCTGAGTTCCGCTGGCGTCCAGGTCGACGAAGACCAGCCGGCTGGCCGCCGGAACCTCCGTACCCGGATCAAACCCCCGAGAGCCGTCGGCATCGACAAACACAGACACTTGCAACCCGGCCAGCAAGCGACGCGCTTCCAAAGGTTCGATCTTTAGCTGATACGAACCAAGCTGCTTGGTGCGTGATTTGTGGGAGACGGAACGTCGCTTCGTCATTGCATTCCCTATGCTCCGACCCTAGCCGGGGAATCAGCCCAGTGTGATTTGCAGCTCCATATAATAGCGGATTAGGGCGGCAACAGTAAAGTAAGTTGTGGACGTCGTCGCAACGCTCTGCCCGATCGTTGGGCACGATACGCGGCCTTGGCGGCGAACTGACGCTCACCCGGACGAGCTATTTGGGCTGGGTTTTGCGGCCTTAATCGCCACAATACTGCCTCATCCTGCCTTGATTCCGTGATTTGAGTTTCCATGAATACGTCGGCAACTGCTAATTCTCCTGAAAAGCCGCTTCCTTCGGACACCTTCCTAAATGTCGCTGCCTATAAGTTCGCCAGTTTAGGGGGACTTGAGGATCTGCGTGGCGAGCTGCGGACGCGTTGCTTGGACCTGGATCTGAAAGGCACGATCTTACTGAGTCCTGAAGGCATCAATCTCTTTTTGGCTGGTGTGCCGACCAGCGTCGACGACTTTCTCGACTATCTGACCACCATGCCCGAGTTCTTGGATCTGGAGGTCAAACGCAGCTATTCCGACAAGCTTCCGTTTCGAAGAATGTTGGTGCGGTTGAAGAAGGAGATCATCCCGTGTGGAGCCGCGTCGATCCGTCCTCAGGACACCACTTCTCCCAAATTGGGCGCCCGTGAATTGAAACAGTGGTTGGATGAAGGCCGTGACATTCGTTTGTTGGATGTCCGCAACAACTACGAATTTGAACTGGGGACGTTCCGCGGTGCCGAGCAGTTGGACTTGCGGCACTTTCGAGAGTTCGGCCAAGCGATCGAGCGTATTCCAGAGAACGAAAAGCAGCAGCCGGTGGTGATGTTTTGTACCGGAGGCATCCGGTGCGAGAAGGCGGGGCCCCTGATGGAGCAGGCTGGATTCGAACACGTTTATCAGCTGGACGGCGGCATCTTGAAATACTTCGAAGAGTGCGGCGGGGAGCACTACGAAGGTGATTGCTTTGTGTTCGACGGACGTGTGGCCGTTGATAGCCACCTGCAGCCAACTGGCAACCTGTTGTGTTTTGCCTGCCAAGCTGTGCTGACCGCTGACGATGTTGCCAGCGGCAAATTCCTGTTCGGACAGTATTGCCCGCGATGTTATCAGGAACCGCGGCAGAGACGCAAAGCAGAGTATCTGCAGCGGCAGCAGCGCATCCGTACACTCGCCGATGCACAGCCCGGTTGCCAACCCTACGACAACGTCCGCAAGATTCACGTGCCAGGCCGGTTCGCGGGCCACACGTTGATTGACTTTTTGAGCGCCTGGTTGCCCAACGTGTCGCGCGGGCAGTGGCTGCAATGGTTGGAGCAAGAGCTAATCACTGGGACGCGAGTTGGCCGCCCGGACCAAGTTGTGCGCGAGGGCGAGTGCTTTATTCAACATATGCCGGATACCGTGGAGCCGATGATCAATCCGAACATCGAATTGCTCCATGAGGATTCGGGCTTGGTAGTAGTCAACAAGCCGGCTCCCCTGCCCTGTCATCCGAGCGGTCGATTCAACCGGAACTCTTTGGTGTCCATTCTGGCGGGCGCCTATCCGAACGAAAAACTGCGCGTGGCCCACCGTCTGGACGCTCTGGCCACAGGATTAGTTGTGTTGTGCCGCAAATACCAGGCGGCTCGCTATGTACAACCGCAGTTTGCCGAACAGCAAGTGCACAAAGGTTATCTCGCTCGAGTTCAGGGGCATCCCGATTGGCAACAGACAACGTGCAACGCAGCTATCAGCGCGGAAGCTCAAGGTGCCGCTGGGCGGCGGCGCGTCACCGACGATGGTCAGTCCGCCACCACGCACTTTCGAGTTGTGCGACGATTCGATGACCAAACCGCGCTGCTGCAGGCGATTCCGCAGACTGGGAGAACCCACCAGATACGGTTGCATTTGGCGCATCTCGGGCACGCGATCTGCGGTGATGACTTGTACGCGACCGACGCGCCTCCGTCGGTCGGCGGTGCCACCGCGACCGAATCCGAAGACGCTGTGTCGGCGGAATTGTGTCTCCACGCCCGGCAGTTGTCGTTGATCCATCCGGAACCAGAGCAGTCGGTGACGTACGTCGCACCGCTGCCGGAGTGGGCGCGCAGGTGAGTTTGCCCTTCTCCATCCGGGTTCTCCCCGAGTTGCGGAAAGGCGGCGCCGCAGCTGGTTGCTCAGGCCATTTCTCGCCGCTACCAGATCGCGTGGCAACTTGCCCGGCGCCTATACCGTTTTGAGGCGCCGCGATTTCAGAGCGAGGCCCATTCAGTAGTTTCCGATCCATCCATGAAGATTTCAGGTACATGACAGTCCAGCTCAAAACAACGTCCGTCGATCACGCTCGCATCGAACATGCCGTCCGCGAAATACTAGCTGCAGTCGGTGAGGACCCGGATCGCGAAGGCTTGCAGGAAACTCCGGCGCGCGTGGCCAGGATGTACGAGGAGATGTTCGCCGGCCTGGCGGCCAATCCGCGAGACCACTTGCGAAAGGTCTTCACCGAAGGCTACGACGAAGTGGTGTTGGTCAAGGACATCACCTTTTGCAGCATGTGCGAACATCACTTGCTGCCGTTTACCGGGCGAGCTCACGTGGGCTATTTGCCCGACGGAAAGGTGGTTGGTTTGAGCAAGTTGGCGCGGGTGGTGGAGGAACTGGCGCGACGTCCTCAAGTCCAAGAGCGGTTGACGGATCAAATTGCCGCGTTGGTGGAAGAAGAATTGGGAGCCCGAGGTGTTGCGGTGGTCTTGGAAGCCTCGCATTCTTGTATGACAATTCGCGGAATTCGAAAACCGGGCAGCTCTTGCATGACGTCAGCGATGCGCGGTGTCTTTCGAGAAAACCTCTCCTCGAGAGCTGAGATACTCGGCTTGATTATGGGCAAGTGACGATGCTGATCCTCTCCGCAACGACCGTTGGCATGTGGGCCTTGATACCGAAGGCCGCACTGGCAACCCTCTCGGCGTGCGGATTGCTTCGGGCTTTGGATCGCCGGTTGGCGGCCGTCCCGCCCGCGCTAGTGTTGGCCTGCATAGGCGGCGCCGCGTGTTTTGCGGCTAGTTGGCAGACTCAGGTGAATGCGGAACGCTTGGCCTGGTTGACGGCTGCGGGTTGCGCTAGTGTCGCCGTGCTACTCGGCTTGCGGACCTGGTTGCGCACAACGCCCGATCAACTGCATCGTGAAACCAGCCGCATCGACGCGGCCTCATCCCAGGCCAAAGAGAAGGTATCGTCAAAGAGGAAGAAGAGTAAAGCCAAGGCTCGCAAATCCGACACGACAGATGCCATCCCGTGGCGCTTTGAACTGGCATTGATCTTGTTGGCTGCCGTCGCCGCATGCTTGGCGTTGGAATGGAGCCATCAAGCGCGATTTGCGCGTTTCGAAGGTGCTTGGCGAATCGGCACTCATCAATTGGCTATTGGTTTGGTGTGGGGTGTCACCATTTTTTGCGCAGCGCAAGTATGTTGGTTGAGCACACCCGACGCATTGAATCCCAGCCAAGGTCCCCGGTTGACCTGGAACTGGGTGGCTTGGATTGCCCTGGTGCTGTTCTTGGTCGAAATGGGATTGTGCTGTTTGATTTTTTTTTCAGCGTCAGAATCGCGAGACGTCGAGCTTTCTACGCGGGTGTTGACGCGTGTCTTTGCTCTCGGGCTGATGACCATCAACTTCATTATGTGGATGGTCCCCCACCGCGTTGCTGGCTTTCAACGTGGACGAACTGTGTCCGGATGGGTTTCGCTGGCGCTGGCGGCCTGCCTGGCTTGTTTGGCCGCCGCCGTGGTGTGCGCGCTGCCGGCGGAATGGCCTTGGGATTCGCTTTGATGGAGTTCTTCGAGTTTCGTTATTGCGCACCAGTGAAGTCTCAGCCGTAACAGTGAACCTGCGTAGTAGGACTTGGCAGCCTACCCGCGGCCTAACAGCACCGGTGGCGGTTACCAAGGCGCGGGGCGACCGTCGACATCGCAGTCTGGCAGAGCCTGTTGCAGCGTGCTCTTGGCGTCGGGCGGCAACTGACAGTCCATCAAACGTAGATGCTGCAAGCGAGTCAACGTACCGAGCTGGCCTATGTCCGCCTGGCTCAGGTCGCAGCTTTGGAGTTCCAACCACTCCAGCTTCGGTAGCTTGGCAATTCCTTGTAGGTCCGCGGTCGCCAACGTTGTGCCGCTTAGGTAGAGCTCTTCCAAGTTGGAGAATCGATGGAGCAGCACCAAGTCGGGTGGTGAGCAAGCCCAGCCAGGCACAATGCCCCAATCAGGGCGCGTCGAACCCCGAATGGCGCGCACGCGATCGGCCGGAAAATCCAATCCAAGCAAATGCGCTGGATGTTTGGGAGGCGGATCATGCTCGAAGAATCCCGCGTCCAATTCTTGCAGGCGTTCCATCAATGCGCGTTGCCGCGCATCTTGACGGCGCAGAGCGACGTATACGGCCAAACAGAGGGCAACCAGCACCATGCCGGCGGCCAGTAAGCGAATGGAGAATTGAAGTCGGCCACGCATGTCTTCGCTTCTTGATCGTTGGGACGGCTCGGCGTTGGCCGGCCAGCTCTGCCGACAAGTCGTGACACTGGCTTGTAATTGTCGTCCGGTGCGAACAGGCTGTTCGTGCTGTCTGCAACCGACGAGCACACGATATCAACACCGCGCGCACGCCATCCGAAAGCTTTGACGAATCACTTGGCCAATAGGCCAGATCATGCCATGGCCTCCACGCATACTGCGATTAACGTCGAATCGCGTACAAAGCTTCGTACGTGCGAATGTACAGGGTGCCGCCGGCGACGATTGGCGATGCGGTAATGGACTCGCCACCCATGGCGTTCGACGCCACGACTTCGAAATTGCGGCCGGCTTTGACGACAGTGCACACGCCGTCTTTGCCACAGAAATAGATGTGGCCATCTGCGTACAGCGGGCTCGTGCGGTGCTGCACCGTGTGCGTTCGTTCAAAGTAGACTTCGTCTCCGGTCTTTACATCGACGCATTGCAGTCGGCCGTCTTTGTGCAACAAGTACACCAAGTCATCGACGACCAGCGGAATCGACACGTCAGGTGTTTGCGGCAAGGTCCATCTCAGTACGTCTGGCTGATCTTGCAGTTCACCGGTCAACCGTCCGTCCACTTTGAGTGCTACCGTGGGGCCACGCTTGGCTGTGGGGATCACGATGGTACCGTTGGCGATTCCGGGAGACGCTACGAAGCGAAATGTCGGGTCATGTCGTGTTGGGTTAATGTTCGTCGTGCCATTCAGGCCCGACAGACGCCACAATTCACGGCCGGTCTCCAGGTCGTGCGCCGTGGTACAATCGGCACCATGCGCGACCAAAAAACGTTGCTCTGCATCCTGGTAGATGAACGGTGACGCGTACGAGTGTTTGCACTCGAACACCACGTCGGTAATGCGATCGAGTTCCCACACGGTCTTGCCGGTTGTCTTGTCCAGTTTGATGATCTTGCCGATTCGCGTGTCATCGTCTCGCTTCATGGGGCCGTGAATGAGCTGCAAGTACAAATAGTCGCCGTCCAAGACGGGTGTCGACGTCATGCCAAACTGAATGTCCAGCGTTCCGTAGCGCTCACCCACGTCTGCCCGCCAAACCGGTTGGCCATCGACGGTGTAGCACGCCAAAATGCCCGTGGAAAAAAACACCCACACATGCTTGCCGTCCGTGGCCGGTGACGGCGACGCCGAGTTGCCTTCGCCAGCTCGAGCATCCTGATTGCCGTCGCCGACGGTCTGTCGCCATAAAACCTGGCCATCTTTCGTGTTCAAGCACAGCAGCACCAGCGCGTCACCATCGGCAGAAGTCACAAACACGCGGTCATCCCAGACCGCGGGAGTTGCACCGCCCTGCCCCGGCAACGGTGTTCGCCATGCCAAGTTTTCGGAAGAACTCCAACGCGTCGGGATCGACTTTTCTGTTGAGATTCCAGTGCCCCGAGGACCCCGCCACTGTGGCCAGTTGTCGCCCGTCGCTGGCGTCATCCCCAAAGGCACGATCACCAAGAATAACAGAGCTTGGATAGTGAAACGACGGAACAAACCGTTCGCTGGGGAGACGTTCGTTGGCATAAGTAGCGACCGAAGTTGGATGGGAGGGGGGTGGAAGGCGACCGCCGCACAGACTGCGACAAGCTCATTGTAACTGAATTGCCCCGCAACTGTGTCCGGTCGTTGTGCCCCGCCGTGGTGACAGTCTAGTTGCAGAGAGCGAGCCCCGACCTGTTTCCAGGATGCCAACGTTTCATACGGCTCAAGTAGATGGCCTCGAGCTGGAGTGGCGCGGAATCGATCAAGTCGTTTCCTAGAGTGAACCGAAGCTGTACTTCTCCAGATAAGCAGCTTACTACGGTGTTGCCTGACCGTTCGTGCTGCGACAGGGATCAGGCCAGAGCATCTTTTTGGAATTAGGTCCGGAGGTAGCCGTCCTGGCTGGATCGAGAGGCGTCTTGCCTTCACTCCGGACTGTTTTGTCAGTGGGAGCTAGCGCTCTCACCTGCCGCGCGAGGTTGCTGGGATGCCGAAACTACGCGGAAACAAGTTGCTCCAATTCCTGATTCAGTTCCTGCACCAGCCGGCGGGCGTCGACTGGTTTGGTGAACCAGCGGTTTACCCCTTCTTCGCCGATCGCGACACCCGCTTCTTCACTCTCAAGTCCGCTGACGCCGTACAAGCGCAAGCCAGAAAGTTCCGGTTCTTTGCGAATGGAGCAAACGGTTTCTTGCCCATTCATGTCAGGCATGTTCATATCCATCAAAACGATGTCGGGCCGTTCATGTTGCTTGAGATACTCGATCGCTTCGCGACCATTCGAAACGAGCTTCGTATGATAGCCACTGCAACGCAGAAACTCTGCCAACAACTGCCCTTCGTTCGCGTTGTCTTCAACAACCAATGCACTGGGCTGACGCGTTTCGGCTGGAGCGGTCTGCCGATCTTTTTGTGCATCGATCTGCGTATTGAGATCCTGCAGACTGCTGAAGATGCGATAAATCAACGATTCCAAATCGTCCGTTTCACCATGCTCCAGCCGTTGCTGGAGAACCTGTAACCCGAGTGTGGCGGAATTCAGTCGGTCTCGGAAATCGTGGCGTTCCTGTCTCGTCATCGTGGGCTCTCCAGCCATCCGTGGCGCGGGTTGCTGCGCTTGGTCGTGGGAGTCCGTCAGTTCCTCGCGGAGGACGCGGATGTCCTTGGGCGCGTCAATACCCAAGCGAACCACTTTGCCCGCGACGCGTAGGACGCTGATGTTGATACCGAGATTCGGGAAACAGAAATCTTGATTCTGACGGCGGGAAAGAACGAGCATGAAACCATCCTTGTGCTGGCAGGCCCGCCAAGAGTGCATCGTCCTTCCAAGAACGCGTCGGTCAGCGTCAAACATTGCTGACAGAACTCGTCGGAATAGAGAGCTCGCTACTTTGGGCGGCAACCAATACTACGAAGTCGAAAACAACAGAGATCGAACCGATTCTGCACAATTTGTCTTTAACCGCGAAGAGAGCGTTCGACTTCGATGTCAACCATCCGCAAGGATGAGCAGGATCCTTCCCGCGCGGCCATTCTTCTTTAGAATAATTTTGACCCTGCGGCCGCACTGCGACAAGGTCAATTCGTGGACGCCGCAACTCGCCAAGTGTTGAAAGCATGCATTGGCGTGCTCGCAATGTTTTGTCCGTAGCGAAAAACGGAATACAAGGATCATTGGTTGTGGCAGAGAAAAAAAGACGCGGTCAAAACACCTTGAATACGGCAGAACACGATGGACTGGATGCAACGGGTCAAACTCCGACTCACGTGGTCGGCATCGGTGCCTCGGCGGGTGGTCTAGAAGCGCTTGAGCGGATGTTTCAGGTGATGCCTGCGGATACTGGGATGGCGTTTGTCGTCGTCCAGCATTTGTCACCCGACTTCAAGAGTTTGATGGATGAGTTACTGGCACGTTGGACGGACATGCCGATTCACGCGGTCGAGGATCAGATGCCGATGGCGGCGAATGAGATCTTTCTCATGCCGCCCAAGACCGAGATGATTATCTCTGACGGAAGGTTCCTGCTGACGCCACGTGAGTCCGGCGACGAACTGCACCTGCCGATCGACAAGTTGTTTCGCTCACTCGCCCATGAGGCTGCCGATAAAGCAATTGCGGTTGTGCTTTCGGGCACTGGCAGCGATGGTTCGCGCGGGATTCGCGATATTCATGAAGGGAGTGGGCTCGTTATCGCGCAGAGCGACGACACTGCCAAGTTCGACGGGATGCCCAAGAGTGCCGTCGAGACGGGGGTGGTGGACGAAGTTCTGGCTCCACAGGATATCGCCAGCCGCTTGCTGGTGCACATCAATCATCCGCGGCAGGTCGAACAGGTTGTCGACGACGAAAGCGAGATGTCTCCAATCTTCCGCCTGTTGCGAGACAAATACCGCATTGACTTTTCGTATTACAAACCGTCTACGGTCACGCGCAGAACGCAGCGTCGATTGCAGATGAGCCGCACGTTGGGGCTGCAGGACTATGTCGAACAACTCCGCGACGATCCCGAAGAACTCGATGCACTCTATCGAGATCTGCTGGTTGGTGTGACCAGTTTCTTTCGTGATCCCGGCGCATTCCAGATGCTGGAGCATGACGTCCTTCCCGAGCTACTGGAGAAGACGGAGGAAAACGGCGAATTCCGCGTGTGGGTGGCTGGGTGTGCGACAGGTGAGGAGGCGTATTCGCTGGCAATTCTCATTAATGAACAGATCCGCCGGTCAGGGAGGCCGATCACGGCCAAGGTGTTTGCTACCGACGTGCACAGCAAAGTGCTTGAGTTTGCAGCGCACGGAGTCTACGACGAACAGGCGGTCGCCGCCGTCACCAACGAACGGCTGAAGGAGTATTTCTCGCGAACGGACGACGGTTTTCGCGTTTCGCCCGAACTACGCAACATGGTCGTATTCGCTCCGCACAATGTGATTCGTGATGCTCCGTTTACAAGAATGGACCTGATCTCCTGCCGTAACCTGCTGATCTACCTGGTTCCCAATGCGCAGACCAAGGCGTTGTCGCTGTTTCACTTCGGATTGAAGACCGGCGGTGTACTGTTCCTCGGCTCCAGCGAGAGCCCCGGTGATCTATCAGGCGAATTCGAAGCGATTGACCAGCACTGGAATGTCTATCGCAAAAGACGGGATGTGAAGTTGCCTGCCGATCTGCGCCTGCCGCTGTCGCCGGGGCTCAGTTCCGGAGCCGCATCGCTGGCACACGCCAGACGACATCAGGGGTCACCCCTGGGCGACGTGTTTGAACGCCTGCTCGAAGAAACGTTACCACCAAGTGTACTGGTGAACGAGCATCTTGAGATCGTGCACACATTCGGTGACGCTTCCCGATTTCTTCGTCTCCGTAAAGGAGCGGCGTCGCTTCAGCTTTCGGACATGCTGGTAGAAAAGCTGCGAACGGCAGTCGCAGCAGCCATTCATCGCTCGTCACGGGAAAAGCAGACCGTCACCTTTTCGCACGTGGAAACCCGTTCTGGCGAAGCGTCGGAAACCATTAATCTGACCGTCACGCCGCTTCCCGTGACTCGCCGCATGGGGCAGCACACGCTGATCCAATTTGAGCAGGCTGATGTGGCTCTTCCCCCTCCGCGACCGACTGCGTCCAGTCTCAGCGACGCGACCATGGATCATGTGGAAGCGCTAGAGTCCGAGCTGCAGTACACGAAGGAGAACCTACAGGCAACGGTGGAGGAATTGGAGACGAGCAACGAAGAACTGCAGGCTACCAATGAGGAACTGCTCGCGTCCAACGAAGAGTTGCAATCGACGAACGAAGAACTGCACTCGGTCAATGAAGAACTTTACACAGTCAATGCCGAGTATCAAAAGAAGATTGAGGAACAGACGGAGCTGACGCAGGATCTGAACAATTTGTTATCCAGCACCGATGTCCATACGATGTTCCTGGACAATGAGCTGCGGATTCGGAAATTCACGCCGAAAATCTCCGAGGTGTTTCATCTGATTGACACGGATGTTGGCCGCCCGATTCAAGGTTTCGTGCATACTCTGCAAGGCAATACTCCAATCGAATTGCCGGCCAAACTGAACGCCGTGTTGCAATCCGGCGAATCTCACGACGAAGAAGTTCGCAACGCGGATGGTCGCTATTTTCTGATGCGGCTCCTGCCCTATCAAAGCGAGACTGAACTGACCGGCGTGGTGTTGACACTGATCGACGTCACCATCCTCAAGGAAGCAGAAACCCGGTTCAGCAATGCCATTGAAGTCTCGCCAAACGGCATGCTGATGGTGGACGCGGAGAGCCGCATCACGCTGGTCAACTCGAAGATCAACGCCATGTTCGGTTACAGTGAGGACGAACTCGTTGGCCAACCGTTTGAAACGCTGCTGCCCAAGGACGAGCGTTGGGGAAGTGAGGAGTCGACAGGAAAGTACTTTCTACAACCACACGTGATCCAGCAAATGGGGCCCGATTCGTTCGTATGGGGAAAACGCAAAGACGGCAGCCGCTTGCCCTTGGTCGTGCGAGTCAATCCGATTCAGACTCCGCGTGGGGCACAGGCCATCGCCTCGCTTGTCGATGTCTCCGATCACCAACGGATGGAGGAGTCGTTGCGCCAACAGGTTCACCAGCGTGATCGTTTTTTGGCCACGTTGTCACATGAGCTGCGTAACCCGATGGGTGCGATTCTGACGGCCGCATCGGTGCTGCGTACTGCTGCCGATGAGCTGCCCGGTTTGCACCAACCGTGTGCCGTAATCCGCCGGCAGGCTAGTCAGATCGCGACCTTGCTGGATGATCTGCTCGATGTCTCCCGTGTGACCCAGGGCAAGATTAATCTGCGTACGAAAGCCATTGATCTCGTCGATGTCTGCAACGAGTCAATCGAAGCTGTCCATCCACTGGTTGAGCAGCACGGGCACAAGCTGGTTTTTGATGCTCCCGAAGTAGCGGTGTGGGTTGAAGCCGACCGAGTGCGTATGGTGCAGGTCGTAGAGAACCTGCTGACCAACGCGATTAAGTACACTCCCGATGGAGGCAACCTCAAGTTGTCCGTCAGGCCCGACGACGAACAGGCTAAGATCAGCGTCCGTGACGATGGCTGCGGCATGTCCAGCGAGTTGCTCGGCACGGTCTTCGACATGTTCGTGCAGTCCGATCAAACACTCGATCGCAGCGAAGGTGGAATGGGGGTCGGGCTGACGCTGGTTCGTTCGCTCGTCGAATTACACAGCGGAACGATCGACGCGTTCAGCGATGGTCCTGGTAAGGGCAGCCATTTCGTCGTGCGATTGCCGCTGACTGCGAAGCGGCCGCAAGGTGGGGAGTCGGCAAGCGTCAAGTCGCGCACGACGCAAGAGTATCGTTTGATCCTGGTCGAAGACAACGACGACACCCGCGACATGATGGAAGAACTGCTAACCAAATCCGGGTATAACCTGCTGGCAGCCGCCGACAACGGAGCCAGAGGATTCGATCTGATTAAACAGCACCAGCCCGACGTCGCTCTGCTGGATATTGGTCTTCCAGAACTGGACGGCTACCAAGTCGCTCGTAAAGTCCGCAGGGAACTCGGAGGCGACATCCACCTCATCGCTATCACCGGCTACGGCCGCGACGAAGACCACGAATCCGTCCTCGAAGCCGGCTTCAATCAGCACCTCGTCAAACCGGTGAGCATGAAGCAACTCGCTGCCGCCCTCGACAACATGACGACAACATGAGTGGTCCAGTGGGCACGCTGGATTGAGCGACCACCGTGGCTGGCAATTGAATGCAAGCCAGTTGGGACCACAAGCCAGTTGGGACCGCAAGACAGCGTCGTGATAAGTCGGCTTTCAGCTTCAGAACCCGCCACGCGACCGCGTTTTCCAATCTCGGAAACGTTGCGTCAAAACTCGGGACCGCATCGGTGCACCAGTTCGGTGTGAGGTACCGGCAGA
>JANQOL010000842.1 GCA_028289675.1 Pirellulaceae bacterium | reverse complement strand
GGGTGCGCTGTTCGCCTTGAAGTACAACCGCGATCGCCTGGTCGAAGACCATGACCATGCTCAGGCACTCGCTCACGCGGCGCGGGAATGTCCGTATCTGGACGTGACGGAACCTCAAACCAATATTGTCATGATTGGCGTGGATCCGCGTCTTGGCACGGCGGATGACCTGGTTGCCGCGTTGGCCGCCAACAACGTACTGTGCTTTCCGTTTGGCCCACGACACGTACGGCTGGTGACGCATCGCGATGTTAATTCCGACCAGATACGGCAAGCGTGCGAGTCGCTCCGTCAAGCGGCCGAGTCTCTGCAGCCAGCTTGATCGCAACCACTATCGTTGATTGCACACGCAGTAGGCCGAAGCGGCTCGCACTAGCTCAGCTGTGGAATGCGCTGGGCGGTAATGAACCGGGTGACGAATTCTTCGGCGGGTCGCTGGTGGAAGTCGTTCAAGGATCCGCGCTGGACGATACGTCCATCGGCCATCAACATGACGTCCTCTCCGAAGAATCCAGCCTCTCCCATGTCGTGCGTGACCAGCACCACAGTTTTCTTTAGCTCGCGGAAGATCTGCTTCAGGTCTTCCTGCAAATCGTAGCGAACCAGTGGATCGAGCGCTCCCATAGGTTCGTCCAAGAGCAGCAAAGGGGGATCCAGCATCAACGCTCGCATGATGGCCACGCGTTGTCGTTGGCCTCCGGAGATTTGGTTGGGATATCGGTTGAGTGCTTCGCTGGGCAACTTGGTCAGTTCCGCTAAATCGAGCACCCGTTGTCGCCGCGCGGCTTCATCCATGTCTCCCAAATAGCGGGCCAGCAAGGTCACATTGTCTTCCGCCGTCAAATGTGGGAACAATCCGCCATCTTGTAGCACGTAGCCCATCGCATGTCTCATCTCCAACACGTTCTCAGGGGTCATCGTTTCGCCGCGGAAGCGTACGCTGCCGTCATCTGGTGGGATCAACCCGATCAGGATACGCAACAAAGTCGACTTGCCACAGCCGCTGGGACCGATCAGGACGACGGTTTGGCCCGCATCGATGTCTAACGTGGTTGGCTCCAGGACTTGCAGCGAACCGTAAGACTTGGACACGTTGTCGACTTCCAGCATGCTCTCTGTTCCTCCGTCGGTGCAGCACTTGTTAGGTAGCGGCCATCAACACCAGATTGCGCAGTTCTTTGTAGTCGGTCTTGCCAGTTCCCAGTACTGGAATACTGTCGACCTGGCGGACTTCATCCAGCCGCATCACGCCTCGCAGTCCGGCTTCTAGCAACATGTCGCTGGCGGCTCTTAAACTGAGCTCTTCGGTGGTGAACAAGACGATGTGTCGTCCGTCTTCGGTTTCAACTCCCTCGACGGCCACTTTGGGACCGTTTTCATCGGCGGGAAAAGCGCGTGCGAAGGGATCTTCCAACGCTGGCAGCGAGATCATTTCGCCGCCTGCTTTCAAGAACCGCTTCAGCCGCCCTTGGAAGTGCAAGAATCCGTCGTCATCCATGGCGACCAGATCTCCTGTCTTGTACCAGCTCTTGCCATCCAATTCGACAAACGGCGACGGTCCGTCATGTTGATAGTAGCCGCGAAAGATGGACGGTCCTGTTACCAGCAGCATACCCGTTTCTCCTTGAGCGACCGGTTGACCACTGTCGACGTCGATGATGCAGACTTCCACGTTTTTGACGGGTTTGCCCACGGAACCTGTTTTGGTTTTGCTGAGTAAGTTGGCCGAGACCACGGGCGAGCATTCGGTAATGCCGTAACCCTCCAAGATTGTCGCTTCCGGAGCCAGCTGCTGGCACTGTGCGAAGATGGACTCTGGGCATTTCTCGGCACCGGTCACAATCGTTCGCAAACTGTGCAGCTCATCATCACGGCATGCGGACAAGATGTAGCCTAGGAAGGTGGGAGTCGTGAAGACCATCGTGGGCCGATAGGCGGCGATGGTTTGGACCAGTCCTCCGGCGTCTGTCGGGTCGGCATAGCGTATGCATTTGATGCCCGCCAAATGCGGCAGCAGCAAATTGCCGGTCATGCCGAAACTGTGAAATGGCGGTAGAAATCCCAGCAACGCATCGTCGCTGCTGGCAGACAAGACGTCCAAGCCGTCGCCCACGTTAACGATCAAATTCCGGTGCGACAGGGGCACCGTTTTAGGCAGGCTTTCCGATCCTGAAGTAAACAGAAACACGGCGGTCTGATCAGGGTCTTGGGCAGGTAATCGGTTCAGAATGCGTTGGGGTGTCAGGTAAGTTCCCAGCAGGGTGAGCAGGGCTTCGGACTTCTTGATCCCAGTTTTCAGTTCTTCTAAGAACACATAGTCCGCGCCCTCGACTTCGATACCGAGTCGATCGATCATTTTCTGCGACGTGACAATGCGCTTTACCTCAGTGACTTGCACGCCGTGAGCCAAGTTGGTGGGCCCGGTGGTCCAGTTCATCATCACCGGTACCTTACCGGCCATCTGCAACCCGAAGAACACAATGTCGGCGGCCACCGAGGCCGGTAGCATCACGCCCACATGCGTTTCTTCGTATTCGGAAAACCGTCGTGACATCAACAGCGCGGCGACCAACAAACGCCGGCGCGTGAGGACTCCGGATAGGCCGTCGGCTACGGCGGGGTCGGAAGGGTTCTTCAGAGCGCGGCGCACAAACGCCTCGGCTAGGGTGTCTGCCAAGACTTGCGGCTGGTCCGGTGACTGCGGGCTAAACCAAGTCTCAGGTGCCTCTAGGCCGGTGTCGGATTGGCTCAACTGTCCATCGGCCAAAGCCCATAAACCACCCAGCGTGGCCGATACCGCGTTGCTGCGGAATCCGAACTGCTGTTCGATTTTTAGTGCCAGGTCCATGCGGTCGAGACTGTCCAGTCCGATGGACTCCAGTTTCGTGTTCAGCTGCAAGTCACCATCATCCAACTGGCGCCCCAAATGCGCTTGCACTAGTTCATTTACCAGAGCGACGGTTTTGGGATTGAGAGAAGATTCATCGATTTCGGGCCCGGCGACAGTTCGGCCGAAACGGCCCTCGGAGGGACCAAACCAGTGGTGATACCGGGTAAACGCAGGCTCCTGGCCACCGTCGTCGTTGTACCACTGCTCCAGATATTTATTGAACTCGTCGCGCGAGGCCACTGGCAGATCAGCGGCCCGGACGACTTCCAATTGCATTGAAACTTGGCGACGCGGAAGAAAGAAGAACAAGCTGGCGAATACCCACCCCAGCGCACTCCGCACGCAGGCCAACAGGTTTGGTGGCTCGCCCGTTGCGGCGCAACTGAACAGGCTGCCCCAGACTCCCCGAGTGCGAACCAGGACCACGTTAATGTCTGGACATCTGGAGACGATTTCGTGCACCGCGCGGGCCGCTCCGACCACCTCCTGATTGCCTCGCTGCAGGCGCCCTGACGGATAGATCAGCATGCAGTCGCCTTGGTGGAGCCGATCCACGACCGAATCGATCATGGCTAGTGCCCTCGATTGGGCGTCGCGGCTGTGCGCCGTTAGGTCAGGCACTTCGAAAGCATCGACCAGAGCCATCAGGGGCCGGAGAGCGAGCATCCGGTAGGTGCCTGAAAACACCAGCGGCCGCAATGGTTTATGCAACCGCAAGTGGCTGGAGACCAACGGCGGATCGATGTAGGCGGGGTGGTTAGGGATGACTAATGTCGGGCCCGAAAGTTTTGCGAGTTGCTCGGCGCCATGGAGCTGCGTTCGATAACGAAAACTCAACAGCAATCGGCAAAAGGACCAGAAAAGTCGATTGAGCAAACTGTTCATAGCGGATCCGGGGAAACGTATGCCTGGTGACGAGACAGCTCTCTAGATGAGTCGGCCGCCACGTTTATTGCGCAACTTTGATCCTACTTGCGCGATTTTGAAGCAGAAATGTAAGGAAACCGCTGGGTTGTCGCCAACCATTCGCCGACCGGGGCCTGAACAACTGGTGGGTGCATGCGGTAGAATCGGCCCCGGCTTCCGATGACCGTGGATTCTTTCAGCAACCAGATTGATTATGCAGCGTCAGTTTATCGCAGATCTACAGCCTCGTGATACTGTGGACGAGATCTTTCGGGTCGCTGACAAGCAAGTCCGTTCGAACCGGCAAGGCAACGATTATCTGCTGCTGCAGTTGATGGACCGCACCGGACAAATCAGCGGTCTGCGTTGGAATGCTGGCCAGTCGTTGTACGAGACATTTCAGAAGGGTGATTTTCTGCGGGTCCTGGGCACCACGCAGCTGCACAATGGCTTGCTGCAAATCATCGTCCAGGACTTTGAAACCGTCCATCCAACCAAGGTCAACCACGAAGATTTCGCCAAGTCCAATCCGGAAGAAGTGCAGCAGCTGGAAGACGAGCTCAAGCAGACGTTGGGTGGGCTCAGTAACCCGCACTTGAAACGAATCGCTCAAGCCTACTTGGCCGATGAACGGCTCATTGACCAGCTTCGTAGGGCTCCGGCGGGCATCAAGACGCATCACGCGTACGAAGGCGGTTTGTTGCGCCACGTCGTGGATCTGCTACGCATTGCTAAATCCATCGCTCCGCACTATCCGCAATTGGATTGCGACTTGTTGCTGCTGGGGGTGTTCCTGCATGATTTGGGTAAAGTGGAGGAACTCAGCTTCGACGCAGATCTTGGCTACAGTGACCCAGGCCAGCTGCTAGGTCACTTGGTACAAGGAGTTGTTGAGCTAGATCGCCGTGTGCGACAGATCACCCGCGAATCCGGGCACGAGGTTCCGGACGAACTGTTGTGGCGTCTCCAGCACATGATTGTCAGTCATCACGGCCAGCTCGAGCACGGCAGTCCGAAGGTACCTATGACCATCGAGGCCATCGTGTTGGCGTACATTGATGATTTGGATGCCAAAGTTAACTCAGCGACCGAGTTGATTGAATCCGATCGCAATACGGACAGCCAGTGGACGGCCTACCATCCCACGATGGGGCGCAAGCTGTTCAAGCCCTCTGTCCGCAAATCCTGACGCGGTCTGTTGTGTCAGTGCGATTGACTTTCGGGCGAATGGGTAGGCATTTCATGGATCTAGCGGGCCCTACACCGAAAGTAGTCTGGCGGAAACCAAGTCTTTCGCTCATCCTCGCTGCTGCCGTTCGCGACCAAGACGAAGTCTTGATGCGAGTCGCACGGACATATGCCTGCGTCATCAACGAAGGGGTTGCCTGTTTCTTCGAAGGCAGACCACGTCAAAAGTAAATATGCTCTAGCAATTAACAGGAACTAAAGATGATCAAACTCATGATGTGCCTTTGCCGGCGGTCGGATTTGTCCCGTGCTGAATTCCAAGATTATTGGCAAAATCAACATGGGCCATTCTTTCAGAAAAATGCAGCTACGATGAGATCGAAGAAGTACGTTCAATCGCACACAATCGACTCTCCACTCAACGATGGCATGAAGCAATCCCGTGGAATGTTGCCAGAATACGATGGGGTCGCCGAGGTGTGGTTTGAATCGGAAGAAGACTTGATGGACGCCATGGGCTCAGCGGAAATGCAGGAACTGAGCGCAGCGTTGCTGGAAGACGAGGGCAAGTTCGTCGATCACTCAAAGTCGTGCGCATTCATTGTTCGGGAACAGACTTTCTGAGCGTGAATGTCTCGTGCCAACAATGCGCTGGCGAGCCAATGAGTGAACTGAAGTGACGCGTCCGAAGGGATTTGACGCAAAGCGTAGCTCGCTATGCGACTTTTGAAGGAATGAGCAAACCTTGCGTTGCCGACGCAGGCCAACTGTCCGTGCGAATCGCACTAGGCTGGCGTCGGTTGAAGTTGCTTATCGATGGCTGCCGCCACCCGTTCACAGCGCTGCATAGTTTCTTCGAATTGCTGGAAGTCGAGTGTTTGATAACCGTCTGATGCAGCGGTCTCAGGGTCTGGGTGCACCTCGATGATCAACCCGTCCGCGCCCGCGGCCACGGCGGCCACGGCCATGTCGGGTACCAGGTAGGCGTGCCCCGTTCCGTGGCTGGGATCAATCACGACGGGTAAGTGCGTTTTGCGATGCAGGTAGGGGACGGTGGCCAGCGGAAGCGTGAAACGCGTATGGCCCTCAAACGTCCGAATGCCGCGTTCGCAGAGCATCACGTTGGGATTGCCTT
>JANQOL010000832.1 GCA_028289675.1 Pirellulaceae bacterium | reverse complement strand
CGCCGTCCGAAGCTTGGATGGCCAGCAAGCCGACAGAACATGAAGTCGCAGCGATTTCGATCTTGTTAAGCCGCCGTCCCGATTGGGCTCAGGCATGGTTTGAACGCCAGCTACGGCCCGGAGATTTTGGGTATCCGCTAACGTGGGATTCCATTACACGTGTGCTCGAAGACGGATTGTGTACCGCGCCGGATAACGTCGAGTTCGCCACGCTGGCGAACGCCCTTGTGACCAGGGCAGATCTGGCCAAAGAGCCGAAGTTGGCCGAGTACATCTGGCTGCAGTTCCGACACAGCACCGGCTTTTTGATCTGTGACGGCAAGCTGCGAAAATTCGACACGCCCATCGTCCACGAGGGCTGGCAGGCAGGAGTCGAATGGCTGTGGAGCCAAGTCAATGCTGGGCTGGTGGATCGAGAGCGGGTGATCGACGAGTCTCTAGCCGCGTTCTGGCGAGATTTCAACAACCTGGAACGTTCGACATTGGCCAAATTGCTGGACGCTCTCGAGTTGACAAGTGATGAATTCGTTCGTCGTCAGGGAGAATTTCGCAAGCTGTTGGCACACGAAGCTCCTGCCGTGGTGACTTTTGCACTCAAGTGCCTCAAAGCGATGAAGACGGCAGATCAGTTTGATGCGGAAGCGCTCATCGCTGAGCTGCCCCTGGTGATGTCGATAACCAAAAAGACTCAGCCGAAATCAGCGCTCGTGCTGTTGAAGACGCTCGTTGGTAAGAACCAAAACAGGATTGAGCGAGCTGTTAATGTGGCTGTGCGGGCGCTTCAACATCCGGAGTTGGATGTGCAGGAGGCGGCGGTCAAGTTGTTGGAGCAATGGGCGGCAGTGGCTATACCTGTGCACGAGCTAAGAGACGCTGCCCACGGAGCATTTCCAACGGTCAGGCCACGGATCGACGCATTGCTCGAGCAAGCGGGTGTCGGCGAGCAAGAAGCAACGGGCTCCGACTCCGTCCCGCAAGTGGAACCGAGTCAACTGGCCAAGGAACTGTTCGAGCGTATGGAATCGTGCGCTCCGACACAGCGCCAAGCTTGGAAGCTGGATGAGTCTTTGTCCGCCGCTTTGGCAGGACAAATGCTGCCCGTCGTCGATATCAATGCCGTTCCCTTTGAGCTGCCGTCACACGAATCCGTCGAACCGTTGGCGTCACTGGACGAACTGATCGACGAAGTGAATGCGTTCGTTGAAGACGTGCATTCGCCACTGCAGGTCGAACGAATCTTGGACGGCATTAGTCGCTTTGGAACCAACACAAGAGATGACTTTGGTGCGCGCGTGGCCCCCATCCTGCATCGCTTGAAGCGCGATGCCAATGGTTCGTCGCTGTCACCGACGGCGCATAGTTTGCCAGCGATCGAGCGACTGATCTTTGACTGGCTGTCGCAGAGCTTGCATCTGCCGGCGGCGCGCAAGTTGCCGCTCGGCGATTGGATGAGTATCGCGCCCGCGCACATGGCGGAAATGCTGGACTACCGCGCCGTCGAACTACGCAGCCGGTTCTTGCGGACACGAGCCGGTTTTCCGTTGCTCTCTCTACCAACGCACGATCATGGTTGGGTGGATCCGGACGCTCTCGTGGAACGCTGTCAAGTTGTGGTTGATGCGTCGGAACCTCTCGCCTCCGCAGATTTGAGAATTGCGTTGCTGCGACTGCCGCCCGGCACGCGATTCGCCGTCGCACAACTCGAGGGCTTGCCCGATGACTTGCAACGCTTGTTGCGCTACGTGGGTGGCGCCCCACCGGAGTTGCAACCGTCTGACGATCCAAGTTTATGGTTGGCTGCCGGCCGTTCGCGAGGTCCTCGCGAGTCTTTAACGGAATTGAGCCAGCTGAAGATTCCCGACGTGGCTTGGGGGCTACGCTCCGCGGAGATTACTGTCTTGCCGGAGAATTCACCATCAGCGGTCGAACATCGAGCTTGGCAAGAGCAGAAGGAAGCCCAACAAAAGCAGGCCGCTGGCGAAGGTCCCACGCTCAAGGATCGTATGGCTTCCGCGGCGTCTAACATCCTAATGATGACTGGCCTGGCAGACATGCAAAATGGTCAAGCTCCTTTGGTGTCCATCGAGCCGCGTGGCGCTGGGAACGACCCGGCTTTTCCGACGGTCGTCATCGGCTCGCGTGCGGGATCCGTGCGGCGTTGGTTCGAAGGTCAGTTGCCGCCGTGGGTTGAACAGTGGCAAGCGACTCACTGGCCGGCAAACACTGACGGTTCACTGGCAATGGGCATGATCTTCATGCTCTGCCGGATGGATGGCAATGCGTCTAGCTGGGAGCCGGTGGCTCCATCGCTGGGTTCGTTGCTCTGGCCTGAACGCGCTTGGTCGCGGACGGCAGTGACGGCTTTGTGGTTGCCTCTGTTTGCTAAAGATGCGGACGCGCGGGCCGTCGCCAGAGACGCGCTGATCGAAGGTATTCTGGATGGTCGAGCGCATCCGGATCAGCTGACACCAGTGCTGCTACAGTTGTTACAACATCCGTGGTTGAAGCTGAACCGTTTGAGCGACGCATTGAGCGAGGTGGTGCGTGTGTCGCCGTGGTCGGCCCTGGTCGTCTCGGCCATTGTTGACCAAGTTATCGCCGACTGGTCCGACATTCCGCGCGATGCTTACCGCTTGCTGTCCGTGCAACTGGATGCGGTCATGCAAGTTGATGGATGCCTCAGCACTGCCGCTAAATCGCGACTGGAAACGCTCTCTGGCAGCAGCAAGACTGCCAAACTCGCTCGTCAGCTGCTAACGTTGTCCGGTTCACCGGATACGGCACTTTGGAAGGCAGCTCTATTGGAAGGTGTCCAGCACCGATTCCGCCGAGCCGCGGACGAGTAGCTAATTCTCTCACGGAAATGCAACTTGATGAACATCGATCAACTGACTGAGTTGGTGTTGGCCGCCGACCGCCAGGCCCTGTGCGCGGCTCTGGCTCCACTGGATGAGGCGCAACGTGCGGATCTCTTCCCAGAGGCGCTACGTTTGAATCTGACCGTTGAAGACCAATATGGGCCGGGAATGACACCCGCCGAGCTGAACGAAAAGGGCTACGCCAATTGGCGCTGCCCGCGATGGACCGCTGCCTTGATGCTGCTGGCGTTGGGCGACGACAAATTCCTGCGCAACCCATACGAAACTGGCTGCGGTTGGTTGGGCTCAGATTTGCGCGATATGCCCCACCGCGTACTGCAAGTGCTAGACGATCGACGTCCACCTTGGCTAGCCGATTTCATCCGCCGTGAAGTCAAACAAGAGATGCCGATGATCGGCTGGTTAGTTGAATTCGGTCTGATGCGCAACGGAGCGATTCCCGAAGTCGTTTCCGAGGATTTTTATCGTCGGATGGCTATGGCGCCGCTGATGTCCGAGCATTTCAATAGTGATGCCGTCAAATATGATGACTTGCCGAAGAGGCCAAAGTCGCTGGCCGAATACATCAAAACAGAACCTGACATTTTGAACAAACATCTGTTCTGTTTGTTTGAATACGATGCCGGAGCGTTTAACTACTCGCACAGTCCCTGGTTCGAGGCGTTCAAAACGCTATGCGATGAAGAAGTCATCGATCGAGGCCGGTTGTTGGCTGTCACTGCGAGTGCCCTTAGCCGTCCTTCGCGTCCCAAAGAGTTGAGCGGCTACGGAAAGCTGCACGAGAGCTTAGGACCGTCGGTTGATGAACGCGAGGCATTGGTGGACGACTACTATGCCGCGCTGAACAGCGACCAGCCGGCCATCGTGGGCTGGGGCCTGGCGGACGTCGAGCCGTTGGTCAAAGCCAAGAAAACCGATGGTGCGGAGTTGCTGCGGCACTGTGACAATGTCATGCGAGTCCCGCAGAAGGCGCAGCCCATCAAGGCAATCAAGCTGATCCGAACCCTAACCAAGCGGCAGCCTAAGTTAGCGGCGCCCGCTTCCGAAGTCCTGGCGATTGCGGCGGGCCACCAGCGTGCCGACGTGCAGGAAGCTGCCATCAAGGAACTGGCAGGGCTCACAGCTGACTTCACCAGTACGACCTTGGAACGACTCCATGACGCGGCTGGTTCCGTGGCCAGTGTGGTTAAGCCCAAGCTGATGGAGCTGCTGCAGGATTCAGATTCCTCGCGGCAAGGTGACGCGTCTGAACAGCCGCGCAGCACCGAGAAATCCAGCGCCGAGAAATCCAGCGGGAGTGGGGATCGTCGTGGGACGTCGAGTTCGCAAGGTGACGTGGCGCAGATCGCTGAGCTGAATACCCGGCTCGACCAACTGGACCAAGACATTGGCGTCGCTTCCGGCGCATCGGCAGCCGTGCGAGCGATCGACGACGGTCCAAGTTCCTTTTCTGTGGACCTTCGGCCAGGAGACGTGCCCCGGTGCGATCCCAAGTTAGCCGTGGCGCCGCTGGAATCGCTCGAAGAGTTGATCGATACGGTCGCGTCGGTGATTGAACGCGTCGACGACGCCATGGACATCGAGCGTATCCTGGATGGACTGGCACGCTTTGGGCGGGATCGTCCCGAAGATTTTGACAAGCGTGTGGCCCCGTTGAGGAGGCGTATCGAAAAGCTGGCCGAGCCGTATTCGCGATCGGTTGTCGATCGAGGAGCGAAATTTGGTTTTTCGCAACTGCTGGCAATCTGGCTGGATATGCAGCCGATTCCACAAGATGTTGATTCGTGGACCGACGTGGATGGAATGTTCTTTCTGCAACGCTGCGAAGAGATTAGCGAGCAATGGCGGATGAAGGAGGAACCCCGTCGGCTACTGGCTCTACCGACGCATCGTGGTGGTTGGATCGATCCAGAGACGTTGGTTGAACGTATTCGAACGGACTACATCGAGCCGCGCAGTAGCACCGACGATGCGGACCTGGCGCAGGCTTTGCTGCGACTGGCACCGGACGGTCGGGCGGCGGCCCTCAAAACATTGCAGCAATTGACCGATGGTCAGCGAGTGAGCAGTTTGTATTCCGGGGGACCGGCGTTGCGATATGCGCTGGGAGACGAAGCGGATTTTACGTCGGAACAGGATTATCCATGGATTTGTCGTCGACAGTCGGCCGCCATGCACGCCCGTTTGCTGATGGAACAGCCTGATTTTCAACCGCGGTTTCCGGTAGCCCGCGCTTCGACGAGCGATGATTTCAGGATTCACATCGATGGCCCTGCCGTGGACGACCCATCTCTACCCGAGCGGTTGTTCATTTTGGCCCACTCGCGGAAAAACCAGGGACAGCCTGATATTCGTCACCCGGATTGGCTGCATCAATTGGAAGCGATGCGTTGGCCCGCCAATCCTCAACCCATGCTGATGCTGGGTTACATGGACGCCGTATTTGATCCGGATCTGACGTGGACTCGTGAGGCCGCGCGGGTTGTCTTGACCGCATCTTGTTCGGAGTCGAAAGAGCTACGTCTGGCGGCCACCGATGCTCTCATCGATGCCATGGGACAAGTGCGAGTTTGTCCGCTGCTGCTGGGGCGACAATTGTTTGGACTCGGCGATTTCCTCACCTTAAAACGCGCGTCCGAAGCTCTGGCCGCCGCCGGGCAAGTGTCCGAGTTGCATCAGAGATCGGTATTTCAGACACTTGACACATTCGTCTCTCACTTGGCCGCTGTTCCCAAGGATTTGCATTTTGCGCTCACGCCCTTGCTCGAAACTGCCTTGCAAAGTGGCGAAGCACTGAGCCAGGGAGCCGCGGACGTCTTGAAGTCCGTCAAGGGAAGTAGCAAGACGGCCAAGTTGTCCAAACAGCTGTTGGCCGTGGAAGCTGACTCCGGCAAGCAGCTGACGATCCGAGTACAAGCCGCCATGGCCGCCGTCGAACGCGCCGAACGCTGGGCATCGCTGGCCACGCGGACGCAGGTCTAGGAACTCTCGCCGGTCTTTGGAGCGACCTGAGGCAAATGGTGCCACTGTTCAAATTATTTGCTACGGTCACGTCGACCTGGCTTGGGCAGTCGCTTGCGTTGTTCCGGCGTGAGTAAGTCCAAAGCGGCCGATTTGAATGCAGCATTGTGCTGATGAGTCTTCCGGAATGTGTCGCGCTGCAGGTCGGTAAAACTGCCGCGCCGCTGCAGTTCGTTCCATAAGTCGTCTCCTTGGAGCGACGTCTTTTTGAGCTCCGAGTAGATCTCGTCGCGGCGCTTGATGGTGTCTTTCGTGATGCCGGCTTCGGCTCGCAGTTTGTCGACTCGCGAGCGTAGATTGCTGCTCAGTTGATTGAATGCGGCCACTTGCTGATCCGTTAGGTCGACCGACTGCATGCGCTGCCACAGCAGTTTGGCGACAAACAAGTGGTTGACGACCAGGTGTTTGGCCGGGGGCTGACCAGATTCAGTGGACGCCGCAGCACGAAAAAGAGCGAACACGCGGACGTCGTCCAATCGTACCTGGTGGCGAGCCGAAAAGCGGATCATGTCCTTCTGTGAGTGTTCGATTCCTGGCGAGGAGAATGCGCCCACTGGTTGGCCGTCCAGCGTTACCGATAGCGTATCGCCCAAGATGGTCACGACCGCCGAATACCATTGTTTCAGTTTGATTTGCTTGGCGACCTGACGCTGATACCTCTTCACATTTGCTTTTTGCGTTTCGGTCAGCTGGCCGGCCTTGAGAGCGTCTCGATACTGTTTGTTCATGCGCCCCATCTTGTAGTCGAGTATCTCAATTCCATCGGGACGAAAGAAGACCTTGCAGATATGGCCCGCGTGAACGTCTTGGCACTGCATATCGGCAAAATCGATGCCCAAGTCATCGCCAGGATCATCTAAGCGAAATCTCAGTTCGACGCGGCAGTCCGTGAACTCGGCTGGATGAACGACGGAAACAGAATGGTCCGCCGTCTCATGACGAAAGATGTGCAAAGTGCCGTCCCCCAAGTCCACTTGCTTGTGACCGCCTGCACGCCGCTTACTATTGGTGCTCCAGCCGAGCCCAAGTTCATCAGTGACCTCTTGAGACTCATTGCGTTCGAAGTCGTCCGCGAACAGTAGCTTGCCTTCCGGCTTCGTTCCTGGTCGCGAAGGCTGATCTTGAGGAGCCAAGGTTTTGGATTGAGCTGTCAACGTCTGACTCGCGCCGACGAATAGCAACATCGCAGCGAAAACGTGACAATGCCAAAGCCGCCTTACTTCTTGCCGCTCGCGACGGTGCTTTCCAGCAGCGAAGACTTCGTCGGTAGACGGACGGTTGTTAGCCGAAGTGCGGATGTGTCCCGGACTCGTTGGCCATTGTTGGAAGCGCAACATGCGTGTGCCCTTACGCGTTCAAAGCTGTGTTCAAAGCACCTAGCGGCCTTGCCGATATCGTTGGGCCGCGGGCGCCGGTTCGACCATTGTAGCGATTCGATGTCAGCGGCCAACGCAGTTGATCAGCGCCTGCTGTGTTGTGTCGTCAGCCAAAGCTGACGACATCAAACTACATCACCTCTCCGAACTCTCCAACAGTCGCTGTAATGACCGCTCAAACAGTCCAAAGAAGTCGACTTTAAGGTACTGGAGTTCTTTGTCTTGCAACACTTCTGCAACTTCGGGGGACGGGTGCGCCAGCGGCCACAAACCGACGACCATAGCATGGTGCTGAAGCATCAAATCATGGGTCGCTTCGTCGGTCAAATTCGGCTGAACGGCCTGGAGCAACCCGGCGAAATGTCCCAACGGCGGCAGCAGCGACTGTTTGAAACTGCGAATGAACTCCTGCGATAGGTTGTGCTCAAGTACCGACGAAAACACGGCTGCCAGCCGACAAAACCTGGTTTGGCTCCTCAGTGCATCGGTCAGCGCCTTGGCGATTCGCCCGGCGGTTGGCTTGCGCAACCGCTTCAGCCGCGTTTCGACTTGAACCAACCAAATATCGAGCTCCGCGCGATACAGTGAGATGAAGACCTCTTCCTTCGTTTTGAAGTAATGGTAGAGACTTGCCTTCCCCAAGCCCGCGCGGTCAGCAACATCTCGCATGGAGATATCCGATATCTCTCGCTCGTCGAACAACTGCCCTGCGGCAGTCAGAATCGCCGTGATTCGCTGAGCCTTCTGGTCCGGTTGCCGCGCGCGCCGCCAGCTCATTCTAGAATCCTCTCAAAATGTCTCTTGATTATTCGACCGCCGGTCGATAAATTTAATCGACCGACAGTCGATTAAAGAATAGGTCAAATGGAAACTGCACACAAGGGACACTCAACGATGAACAATGTGGCTCTGATTACCGGCGCTTCGAGCGGAATTGGCAAGGAGCTAGCACGGTTTCACGCGGCTCGAGGGGGCGATTTGGTGATTGTCGCGCGGCGTGCCGAAGCACTCCAGGAGCTGAAGTCGGAGCTCGAATCGCAGCATGGTACCCAAGTCCACTGTATTCCCATGGACTTGACGGTCCCGGCGGCTCCACAGCAACTGTTCGATCAGCTGGCAGAGGAGCGTATCGAGGTCGAGTACCTGATGAATAACGCCGGCTTCGGAGGTCATGGCGTATTTCATGAACGGGAGGCCGCGAAGGACAACGCCATGATTCAGCTGAACATTGTGGCACTAACCGAGTTGACCCGGCTATTTCTGCCGCAAATGGTCGAGCGGAAACGCGGCCGAATCTTAAACGTCGCGTCAACCGCAGGATTCATCCCGGGACCGTTACAGGCTATCTACTACGCGACCAAGGCCTATGTCCTGTCGTTGTCGCAAGCAATCGATGAGGAACTCCGTAGCCGCGGCGCGAATGTCACGGTAACGGCGTTGTGCCCGGGTACTGTGGCCACGGAGTTTGTGGCCAGCAGCGATTTGGAAGGCAATAACATGTGGGACAGAGCGAAGTCACCGGCCAGTGTGGCGAAGGTTGGCTATGAGGCGATGCTGAAGGGCAAGCTGGTAGCGATCAACGAGTTGTCGCTCAGCTTCCTACTGAACTGGATCGTCCCCTTCCTGCCGCGCCGAATGGTGTTGCGCATGTCTCGACAGAGTATGGAGAAATCGGCGTAATCCCGGCATTCGCAAAACAGTGTCGCCGGCTTGTTTCGCGGGTATCCAACTGACCAAGTCGTCTCATTTGCTTAGGAACTCAGCTCATGAATCCGCTCATCATCGATTTTCATTCTCTGCATCGTGCTAGCTGGACGGAAAGCGAAAGGGAAAATGTGGCATTGGTTGCTGACTTTGTACAGAACCTCATGAACAACCATAACTTCGAGTACGTGTTGGAGAACTTCGACAACAGTCTCTACGTGCAGCACAACACTTCCATTCCGGATGGGATCTCCGGATTAGTTGCGTTCGTCAAGAAATTTGCTCAACGATTTCCCGAATATGGATACGATGTGAAACAAATCATGGCCGATGGTGATCTGGTGATGTTTCACTCGCACTGCACACTGAAGGCCAAGCATCGGGGCGACGACCGACAAGGCATGATCATCGTCGACTACTGGAGAATCGAAGACGGGCAAATCACAGAGCATTGGGATTCCATTCAGGTAATCCCGTTTTGGCTGAACTTCATGTTCAACTTTTACAAAATGTCCGGACGCCGAAACGACAACGGCAATTTCAACTGACCGATTAAGTAGTGGTGCGCTACCCGTTTCGACCTCCAAGTGATGCTTGCCATCTACTGGGAACCAGTTTTCGGAATTCGTCGATTCGATCCTCGTGCTCCAACTCGCTCGACAGATTATAGAATTCGTGCGGATCCGTTCGGTGGTCGTAAAGTTCCTCCTCGCCGCTGGGATAGCGGATGTATCTCCAATTTCCGCTGCGGACCGAGAAGCGTCCCTCGCCGTAGGTCGTGATGGCTGGATATTCCCAGTCTGTGTCCGGATCGTTCCATAACGCAGACAAGTCGCGTCCGGCCAGTTCCTGAGGCGGCGTTTCTAGATCACATTTTTCCACCAGCGTTGGATAGACGTCGATCAGGCCCACAGCTGCATCACAGATTGTCCCTCGATGCTGTTGCTGCGGGAGTCGCACTAGCAGGGGCACCCTCGCGGATTTCTCCCAGAGCGTTGACTTGCCATAGTGATGTTTCTCTCCCACATGGTATCCGTTGTCGGACGTCACAATGACAATCGTATTGTCACGGAAAGGACTTCGATCGAGAGCTTCAAGGACACGGCCGACATTCCAATCCGCAAACGAAGTGCACGCCAAATAGCCGTGCATAATGCGCCGCCAAGCGTCGGGGTTGGCAGCCCCAAAACCTTGCCACCGCGCTGCATAGATCTCCGATAGCACATGTCCTCCTGGAGGCACGTCAGCCAGATCGTTGTCGTCGAAACCCGGCGGGGGAAACACGATTTTAGACGCATCGTATTGATCAAAGAACCGTCGTGGGGCCGTCCACGGATTGTGCGGTCGCCAAAGGCCGTAGGCTAGAAAGAACGGTTTATCACCCCGGTAGCGATTCAGAAAACTGACGGCCTCCGTGGCACTCTTGACGTCTGGGAACTCCTCGTCGGGGGCATCCCACTCTTGCACCGAGAAGAATTTACCGGCTAACTGATGTTCTTTGTCTGCGAAAGGCGCGAAGCCACCGTTGGCACGCGCGTTGTTGTCCCACTGATTGGCGGCGCGCGACTCAGGCAGCTTGGCGTGGAAGAGCTTGCCCATGCCCCAAGTGTGGTAGCCGCTGCGGCGAAATAGTTCCGGCAAGGTCTCGGCGACGTCCAGTTGTCGCGACTTCAGCCACGGATCGGATCCGTTCAGGTAGGCTCCAGTCTGATGGGGATAGAGTCCGGAGAACAGGGAGGCCCGAGAAGGTCCGCACACTGGCGATGCGCAGTAGGCCTTCGAGAATGAGATCGATTGCTCTCGCAGGCGGTCGAGATGTGGTGTGTGAACTTCGACTCCACTGGCCTGCGAAGCATAGTCGTTCTGATCATCAGTGATGATCAGCAGCACGTTGGGACGCTCGGAAGCCGAAACGCGTGACGCCAACAATAATGTTGCGCAGGCGACTAGCCGGAGCACACATCCAATGATTCGAAAAATGGGCAGGTGGCCTGTGCTGCGGATTACTCCCATGGCTTCTTTCCCTTTCGTCCGGGCGGAACGCCGGTGACGTTCAAGGTGGCGATTTGTTTTTGGTCCGCGTCAGTAGGGCGGAACCGTGCGTCGAGTACTTCAATTTTCAAATCTTCAGCTGTTTCAACGATGTTTAGCGGTACCACCCAAGGTGTCCAACGCTTGTCGCTGTCGACGAATTCGTGATCAAAGGCCGTGCACCACCAACGTCCTTCGCTGTCCTGAAACAGGTTGCCGTGTCCAGCGTTCTTGACAGCCATCCGTCGCGGACCGTAGGGACCGTCGAGCGTGTCGGCGACGCAATAATACAGGTCGTAAGTGTTCGTCAGTTCATAGGCATAGCGGCCGGATGCCATTAGTAGATACTTGGCGCCGATTTTCTTGAGCAGGATGCCTTCGTACCCAAGTTCGTGCTTGCCGGCGGGCAGCAGCTGCCGAGACTCGCCGATGGGCGACGCGAGATCTGTCGACAATTCCACTAGGTTGTCGGAGCCCCATAGATAATACGTGCGTCCCGCTTCCTGAAACAAATGTGCGTCGATGCCGCGTTCGGCCACGGGCGGCAACACCGTGTAAGGGCCCTCGGGCTTTCCCGTGGTACTCTTCAGCAATCCGTGTCCTGCCACGTTGATGCTGTGGGGAATCCACCAGGTCTCGTTCAAGTAGTGAATCTCAGGTGCCCAGATTGCTCGACCGTTTTTGACGCCTTGCTTGGCCGGTCGATCCAAGTGCCAACTGTGCTGAGCCCGACCATCTTTGTCCAACTGCCAGACAAACCCCTTGTCCGTCCAGTCGACCAAGTTGGGTGACTCCCACAGTCGGATACCGACGGTATCGCCCCAGTGCGAGCCCGCTGTTGTTCCAGTCAGATAGAAATTGCCGCTGGGACCGCGAGTGATGAATGGGTCGCGGATCTTGGCATCAAACAGCTGAACTGCTTGACTGTGCCTGGCAATGCAGTCTGCTACGCTGCCCGGCTTGGCTTTCACACCGCTTGTCTGTGTAGTGTTTGTCTTCGTAGTGTTTGTTTTGGCGGCGCTTGTCTTTGCAGCGGACGGGCTCGCGTTCTCGACGTCGTGACGAATTGCCCAAGCTTGCCACTGCGCGGCCATCTGTGTGGTGCGTTGCGGCATCTCACTGGCCAGATCGTGTTCCTCCTGACGATCGTTGTCCAGGTCGTACAGCTGCCACGACTTTGTACCTCGCGGCAGCAACGCTTTGTAATTGCCATGGCGGACGGCTTTGTGACCGGCGTGTTCCCAGTACATCCATTTCGGTGGATCGCGGAGTTCGCCCAGGAACGCGGGCATCAAACTAACGCCTTCCAGCGGGTGGATCATGTGCTCCGCCACGGTCTCTGGATATGCCGCGCCGGTCGCGTCCAGCATCGTGGGCATCAGATCGATCAGCTGAGCCGGAGTGTCGGTAATCGAACCGGTGGTCGCCTTCAAACCATTGGGCCAATGCACGATCAGTGGTGTGGAG
>JANQOL010000826.1 GCA_028289675.1 Pirellulaceae bacterium | reverse complement strand
TAGCGAATCCCGTGGAGGAGGAGGAGGCCGACGCCGCGGTGGAGGAGGAGGCGGCGGACGCGGACGCGACCGACGCTAACGCAAAGTCACGCTTCATCGACGATGGTGGCCACCCACCATCGTCGATGACTGGCAATGCAGTCAGGTGGAGTACACTTCAGCCGTCCAAAGTACAGAGCCCACCGAAAGCGGCTGAGGCCTGTACTCCAGCAAGCAGCGAGAGAGTTACGACGCGGGGGCATCGGAGGACGTAGACTCTTCTTAGTCGACGTCATCCTGCGGTACTTTGACGATCGCGGTTAGAGTATCGCCCTCGTCCAAACTCATGACGCGTACGCCCTGTGTGTTTCGACCGACGATGCCAATCTCCTTAGCGGCGATACGTTGAATCTTTCCACCGGACGTAATCATCAGCAACTCGTCTTCATCGGTCACGGGGACGATGCCCACCACCGGGCCGTTTCGTTCTGTGGTTTTGATATCCATCAGACCGCCACCGCCACGGCGCTGGGTGCGATACGATTGGCTGGAATTGGGCGAGTCGGCTTCCGATTCCGCGGTCGCCTCGGCTTCGTCGCCCTCCGAGCTGGGTAGGGTCTGGCCGGCGCCGAACCAAGTTCGCTTGCCGTAACCCTTTTCGCATACAGTTAGCAGCGTGGCGCTCGGATCGGCAACGACCATGCCGACGCAGGCGTCTCCCTTACGCAGTCGAATTCCCTTGACCCCAGACGTGTTGCGTCCCATGGAACGCGCGTCGGACTCGCCGAAGCGAATGGCTTTGCCGTCTCGCGTGGCCATCAACAGTTGGTCTTCCGGTCCAACGACCACCACGTCGACCAACTCGTCGTCTTCTTTCAATTTGATGGCAATGATCCCGCCCCGCTTGGGCCGCGAGTAGGCGTCCAAAGCCGTCTTTTTGACCAGTCCTTGGCGGGTGGCCATGACCAGAAAATGCCCTTGTAGATTAAAGTCGCGGACCGCCACACATTCGGCAATCTGCTCGCCTTCGGCCAAGTTCAGCAGGTTCACGACCGCGCGGCCGCGGCTTTCTCGACTGAGTTGCGGGATGTCGTAGACCTTCTGCCAATAAACCTTGCCCTGATTGGTGAAAAACAGCAGGTAAGCATGCGTGCTGGCAACGAACAAGTGCTCAATGGGATCCTCGTCCTCGACCTTGGCGCCTTTAATGCCCTTGCCGCCCCGCCGCTGAGCGCGGTAGGTAGTCGCCGGAATTCGTTTGATGTAACCACGGTGGCTGATGGTGACCACCATGGTTTCCTCAGTGATCAAATCCTCCAAATCGTAGTTGCCGATTTCTTCGGTGCTGATCTCTGTTCGGCGATTGTCTCCAAATCGACGGCCGATTTCTTCCATCTCATCCTTGATGATGCGGAAGATGTGGGCCTGATCGGACAGGATCTCCAGGTAGCCATCGATTTCTTCGAGCAGCGCCGCGTGCTCATCAGATAGCTTGTCTTGTTCTAGATTGACCAGTTGCCCGAGACGCATGGCCAGGATGGCGTCGGTCTGGACGCTGGTTAGCGAGTAGTTGTCCGCCTCGCCACGGTCCCGCTGAAATTCCACGAAGCCCTTGTCGCCCAGAGCGCGCTGCATCATGGACGCTGGTACTTCGACACCCATCAACCGTTCCTTGGCCTCTGCCTGGGTCCGGCTGGAGCGAATGATCTGGATGATTTGGTCGATGTCCGCCAACGCCAGCAACAGGCCTTCGACGGTGTGTTTGCGCTTACGAGCGCGAGCGAGCAGGAACTGCGTCCGACGGCGGATGACCTCCACACGGTGCCGCAAGAACTCTTGGAGCATCTCTTTGATATTCAGCTCACGAGGCTTTCCATCCACCAATGCCAAGAAGATGATGGAAAACGTATCTTGGAGCGGCGAAAACTGATACAGTTGGTTCAGGACGACGTCCGCGTCGTGACCCTGCTTGACGTCGATGACCAATCGAACGGGCTCTTTGAGATCGCTTTCGTCGCGAATCCCGGAGATTCCCTTGATCTTGCCCGAACTAACCAGCCCGGCGATGCGCTCGACGACGCGATCCCGAAACTGTTGAAAGGGAATCTCATTGACGATGATGCGGGCACGGTTCTTCACCGTCTCGATTTTGGTGCGTGCCCGCACCACGATGGTGCTGCGGCCCGAACGGTAACCTTGGCGAATTCCGAGGCTGCCGCAGATGATTCCACCGGTGGGAAAATCGGGGCCCGGAATCAACTCCATCAGTTCATCGATCGAAATCTCCGGATTGTCGACCAGCGCCACGATACCCGAACACACTTCGCGCAGATTATGGGGTGGGATGCTGGTGGCCATACCCACCGCGATTCCCGTCGCTCCATTGACGAGCAGATTAGGAAAACGGGATGGCAGCACGACGGGCTCGCTGCGCACTTCGTCGTAAGTTGGTACGAAATCAACGGTGTCCAGTTTGATATCGTCCAGCATCATGGCGGCCGCCGAACTCAATCGAGCTTCGGTATACCGCATCGCCGCTGGTGGCAGACCGGCAATCGAACCGAAGTTGCCCTGCTTGTCGACCAACACCTGGCGCATATTCCACTCTTGAGCCATGCGCACTAGCGTGGGATAGATCACAGCCTCGCCATGCGGGTGATAGTTGCCGCTGGTGTCCCCCGAGATCTTTGCGCACTTGACTCGCTTGGATCCCGGCCCCAGGTTCAAATCGTTCATGGCCACCAGAATGCGTCGTTGCGATGGCTTAAGCCCGTCTCGCACATCGGGTAGTGCCCGGCTGACAATGACGCTCATCGCATACGTCAGATAACTGTCCCGAAGCTCGTTTTCGATCGGCTGGTCGACGATCCGATTCGCGTCCTCAGGGTTCGGCAACTCGTCGGGACCATCGGCGGATTGATCACCATCACTAGGGGGTACGTCTGACAAACTCTTCGTCCTTCAACTTGTGCGAACTGCCCGAACGAGTGGCTCGGAACATCAATGCCTGGACTTGTAGCCCGTCCAAAAACGTCGCACTGAAAGTAAATACTGGGATTTGGTCACACTCCCCAGAGGGGGATGTAGCTGCCTAAAACAGACTGGCAATTTGGACCTGCTGAAAGCCGTTTAAGATACCATTTGAGCCGGCAGACCACAACCGGATGAAGCATCTCTGTAGAAAACGTAAATCCAATCATATCAACAGTTTGTGACGCGAACTTAGGGACTCTTCGAACGCTGCTGTGGCAGCCGTCGTCGCCTGCCCTTGCTGGCCGTTCCGAGCAGCCGTTTAAGCCTCATACCGTTGAACCTGGCGTGGCGCGAGCGACGCTCGGCAGCCGTTGGCGTCGGCACGTTAAAGCACCTGCAGGTGGCCGCAACAACGAATGACCACCGGCATATCCGGTAGTTTGAGGCAGGGCCCAAAAAAAGGGCCGAAGAACGTCAGTCGTACTCGTGCTCAGGCGCAGCCGGTGCTCGTGCTCGTGCTCGTGCTCGTGCTCGTGCTCGTGCTCGTGCTCGTGCTCGTGCTCGTGCTCGTGCTCGTGCTCGTACTTGGACTTGAAACTCTCTGGTCCTCTGCAGCCGTGGCGACTAGATCCTTAGGCCGAGTACGCCTACGGCTAGCTGCTAAACAGCAGGAAAAGAACCGTCGAGGCCGCATCTGGTGGCCGGCCCAATCGAGCCCGGCAGCGATGGAAAGATCCACCTAGTCGTCGCGATTCTGGGCCGTCACTACGTTCCGTGCTCGCGACGAAACTTCAACGGCGTCACCCCCACGTACTTCTTGAACTGTTGCGTAAACGCACTTTGATCGCAGAAGCCAAAACGAAGCGCGATTTCGACGATAGGCTCGTCGCTGTTGAGGAGGGCCGCGCTAGCCGCCTGGATACGCGTTCGCGATAAGAACTCCTGAACGTTCATACCGAAGAAGTCGCTGAACTTGCGATGTAGTTGCCTGGGCGAGATGCCGGCGATCTCGGCCAGCTGGCTGACAGTGACGCGGCCGGTATGCTGTTCGCGGATGTATTCCACGACTTTATCGATCTGCGTATACGTTTGTAGCGAGCGGCGATTGCCCTCGTAACTGCGCACCGTGCCCATGACGCCAACGGTCCGGTTCTTTTCATCGCGGACCGGTAGTTTGTTGGTAATGAACCAGTCGAGAAGTCGTTGTTCGGTGTACCAGATTTCAACTCGGCCCACGAGCGGCGTGCCGGACCTCATCACCAGTTCGTCATCTTGAACGAACTTGGCGGCGATGTGCGCCGGAAAGTAGTCGAAGTCCGTAGTGCCAATCAACTGGTCCTCGCTGTCCAGCCCAAAGCGATCCAAGATCGGACGACTGGCACCCATCAGCCGACTTTTGGCGTCTTTGACGAAGAAATACACGCCAGGAATGTGCTCAAATAACTCCTGAAAGCGCTGGACTTCGCCAATCTTCCGAAAGAACTCGATTTGCTGCTCTTCCACGCTGCCAACTGCCTCGCTTTGCCTGCTCACCGGGACGTCGGTGGGTCAAAGGTATCGCAACCGCGTGGCACGACAAGTGGCTGAGGAGGAGAACAACTCGAAAATGAGGCGGCCTCGACTAACGCAGGCAGGCATCCACGGCCGCGACTAGGCAGAGTCCCAAGCTGATGATGGCATTGATGTGAAAAAACGCCATGCCGGCTCGCCGTAGATCCTGCGGCCGAACGATGCTGTGCTGCCACAGAACCAGTCCCGCTACGACCAACCAACCCAGGTAGTACAGTGTGCCCCAAGAAAGTCCAGGGAACAACTGAGGCAACCCCGCCAAGACAATTAGCATCAGCACATGCAACCCAGCCGCGCAGCGCAACGCTCCAGCCACGCCCAGGAGGGCTGGGACGCTGTGCAAGCCGGCTTGCCTGTCAAAGTCGGCGTCTTGGCACGCGTAAATGATGTCGAATCCGGCGACCCACAACACGATGGCCAACCCCAAACCAAGTGTCGGCAGCAAATCCCATGGGTCCAAGGCCACGACTTCTCCGCGCAGGGCCACCCAGGTGCAAACTGGTGATAGAGCCAGGGCTGCGCCAAGCCACAGATGGGCTGCGGATGTAAAACGTTTGGCCAAGCTGTAGCCACAGATCCAAGCCAACACGGGGACGGCGGCGGCCAGCGGTAGCCAATTGGGTAGAAACAACAGACACGCTGCGCTAAAGCCAAGGCAGCACAGTCCAAAAAACCACCAAACTTGGCGAGACGACAGCGTCCCGGCCGGAAGATGCCGACTCACGGTCCGCGGATTCTGCGCATCAATGCTCGCGTCGACGAGACGATTGAAGGCCATGGCCGCTGAGCGGGCAGTCACCATGCACAACAACACGCCGAGCAGGCGGCGAGCCAGGATGTAGCCATCGATCTCCATCACCGGAGAACCGAACTGTGCCAAGCCCTCTCCGATTACGCTGGACGATACAGGCGTCGACACGGCCAGTACGCAGGCCAGAGCTGCGAAGGGCAGCGCGAAGACTGTGTGGCTAAATCGAATCAGCGTGAGAAAATGGCGCGTGAGCCCCAGCCACGACTGGGACCCACGCGACTCTGCGGATGCGGCCGACGCGGTTGATGTGGAGTCGACTTGATCGGCCATCCGACTACTTTCCGTCCTCAGATTCTTGCGCTGCCCACCGTGGCATGTGCGAGTTCTCGATGGTCAGTTGATCGAGGATGCGTGCCACCACGAAATCGACCAGATCCAACAGACTGCCGGGTTCATGGTACCAACCTGGAGCGGCTGGCAAGACCGTAACACCCTGTTGCGACAGCCGCAGCATGTTCTCCAGCTGAAAAGTGTTCAATGGCGTCTCACGTGGTACAACGACCAATTTGCGACGCTCCTTCAAGTGCACGTCGGCCGCGCGTTGAATCAAATTGTTGCTGGCAGCGTGCGCGATACCGCTGAGCGTACTACCCGAACAAGGGCAGACAACCATGCCGCCGGTCAGGAAAGATCCGCTGGCGATGGGCGTAAAGTAGTCCCGCACGTTATAAATCCGGAGCCCGTCTCCGTGCAGCAATTGCGCGGCGCCAGCGGCCCTAACCGGCGCGTCCGACGGCACCGATAAAAAGTTGTCTGCAGCCTCCAGTAGCGCTTGAATGCTGTCAGGTTCGTCCGCCGCAACAACATCTAACTCATGACGAATCACCGCCTTGCCCGAGTCGCTGATCGTCAACATCACAGGCACGCGCTTGCACAGCAGCGAGGTCAGCAGACGCACCGCGTACACGGCACCACTGGCACCGGTGATAGCCAACACAATTGGCAACCGTGCGGGTGGAGTTGGCGAAGACAAGTCGCTGGTCAAGTTGTCCTCCTATTACGCGGCGCTTTCTCGGTAGCTTTCAGGATTTGGCCCGCGCAAAGTTGTCCGAGCTGATTCAAGTTTCGAGGTCTCCAACTTGTTTCGTGTCGGTATGCGCCGACACCGATTTGCCCCTCAGGCCGTAGGCTTGCGGCCCAGGTAAATCGAGGCAACTCCCAGAGTCAATGGCCGGATCATCACCTGTTGCAGTCCCGCGTGTTCGAGTCGTTCCACTAATGCGGCACCGCTGGGGAATTCGAGCACACTGTTGGGCAAGTAGTCGTAGGCAGCCTGATTGTTCTTCGCAAATCGCTGACCGATGCGGGGCAGTACGTGGCGAAAGTAAGCTTGGTACAGCTGCCTGAAACCCGGCAGCGTCGGCTGTGAAAACTCGAGCACACAGACCTGGCCGCCCGGCGCGCACACTCGTATCATCTCCGCGATGCCCAGGTCGGTGTCCTGCACGTTTCTCAAGCCGAAGGCCACGGTCACTGCCTGGAACATGTTGTCGTCAAACGGCAGCTGCTGCGAGTCCGCCTGGACGAATCTTACGGGTGCTTCGCCCAGTTGTGCCTGGTGCTTGGCCGCCGCCCGCTCGAGCATCGGTGCACAGAAGTCGGAGCCGATCACTTCAGCCCGCCCCGCGACCTGACGAGCCAACATCAAGGCCAAATCTCCGGTGCCCGTGCAACAATCCAGGATCGGCAAGTTGCTGTCTAGATTGAGCATACGCACAACCTGCTTACGCCATCGAATGTCGATGCCCAGTGACAGAACGTGATTCATCAAGTCGTAACGGGGCGCGATCTGTGCGAACATGTCACGCACGCGGTCTCCCGACTTGTCCACCGTTATCGACTTGGTCACTGGCGTTTCCGTCGGCACTGTTATTTCACTGGGTGCGGGCATGTTGGGCGTCACGGGCGAACCGCGAAACTGGGTGTTTTGCAGGTCAAGGCAGCCGAGGGCCCCCATGACCAGACTTTATTGAATGTCAGCGATCCAGTTGGAGCCAGTCAGTCACCTTCGGTAATCCACTTTTGGCTCCGCTGACAGCAACCGCAAACTGGGCCGAGCACACAACAAAGACCAAGTTCTCGGGCTAGCGCAAATTCTCACCGCGGATGTCCGTAGGTGGCTCGGCCCGCCAATTCGACCGTTTGGCAACGTTTGGCTCGCGTCCGACGATGGAGCCTTCTCCGCAGGCTCTGCAGTCGGAGGGGTCGACCATTTGCGGTCCGAGTTGGAACAGGATCAGGCCTCGGGGACCCAACGTTTGCTCCGGTCATTGCCTTGCTCGTCGCCTCCCGCGGCGTCCAGTTTATTCGCTTTAGTTGGCCCGCCTAGGGCGGCGAGTTCGTCAATTATTCCGGCGATCTCAAAGGTGCTCTCCGGGCAACATCAAAACGACTACAATGAGCCCGGTTGACGTAGCGTTCGCACTTCTATTCCCATCCATCTATTTTGTATTGGACCCTGTGTTCCCACCATCGTTCCGTTTGAATTGTCTCGGAAGCCTTTGCGGATTGCTTGTGATCTGGGCAACAGGCAGTGAGCTGACGGCCCACCCTCCTAGCTGGCAGCGGCCTGCAGCGTTTGAGTCTCAGCACCTGGTCGACCGACAGCCGCCCCCATCGGACTTGGCCGACGACTGGTCAGTCACTGCCAGTCCGCAGCCAGGCCAACTGGTCGCCACCAACTCGGGCGCCACTCCCCAGCCCAACGAGACAGGCCACGACGATGCCGGGGCGGGGCACCGGGCAGGTTCTGGGCATGAGGCAGCGTCCGGGCATTGGACGGGCAATCCTTGGGTGCAGTTGATTGTCGCGTTGGTGCTGGTCGTGGCCAACGGGTTTTTTGTAGCCGCCGAGTTTGCGCTAGTCAAAGTGCGAGTCAGCCGAGTCGAGCAGATGGTCGTCGCCAAGCGATTGTTTGCCAAGACGGCGCGCTGGCTGGCCATGCGTTTGGAGCAGACGTTGTCGGCGTGTCAGCTGGGTATCACGATGGCCTCGTTGGCTTTGGGCTGGGTTGGTGAACCGGCCATTGCGCGGCTGTTAGAGCCGCTGTTTAGTCTGATAGGCATTACATCTGAAACGGCCATTAGCGCCATCTCATTTACGGTTGGCTTTACCGTCATCACGGCCTTGCATCTGGTGATTGGCGAACAAGCGCCCAAGATCTTTGCCATCCGCAAACCCGAGACGATGCTGTTGTGGTGCGCGGTTCCGATGCGCGTTTTTTACGTGTCGACCTATCCGCTGATGGCCGCCTTGAATGCCTCCACTGCTTGGTTGCTCAAGCTGGTGGGACTGAAGAGCGCGGAGCATGAGGTTCCGTATACTGAAGAGGAAATTCGCGCGCTGTTGCGAGAGGCTCACATTCACGGCAACCTGACTCGCTCTGAACACCGCCTGTTGGACGCTGTCTTCGAATTCGACGATTTGGTCTGTCGTCGTATCATGTTGCCGCGCGGCGAAGTCGAATTTGTGGACGTCAATCGCCCGCTCGCCGACACCATGGAGTTGCTGCGGCGGACCAAACATACTCGCTATCCCGTTTGCGACGGTTCATTGGACGACGTGTTGGGTGTGCTGCACGTCAAGGATCTCATCGGTCGCGAACTCGATCCCGACTTCAAGTTCCAGGACGTCATGCGTCCGCCCAAAAAAGTTCCGGAGAGCATGCAGATCAGCAAATTGCTCAGGCATTTCCAAGGCACGCATCAGCTGCTAGCGTTCGTATTGGACGAGCATGGAACAGTGATTGGTATCGTCACACTGGAAAATGTGCTCGAAGAGATCATTGGCAACGTGGCTGATGAATTCGACGTTGAGGATCCCAACATCGTGCCTGAAGGGCCCGGTTCGTTCGTCATCGACGGCAGCACTTCCGTGCAAGACGTTGAACAGCAGCTGGGTCTTTCATTCGGAGAAACCGAAGCAGACACGATGGCTGGCCTGCTGATGCATTTCGCGCAGCGCATCGTGTCGGCCGGCGATGTTGTCGATCTGGGCGTCGCCGAAGCCAAGGTGCTGCAGGTGGCCGACGACCGGACCACCAGTCTCCGCATCTCAACCACGCCCAGTGACGCCTCCGAGTAAGTCGGCGGACAGCTGGTTCGGCTGGTTGCAAGAGCGCCGCCTGCAAGCCTACGCGCCGACAGGACCGCGCGTGGTGGAGTGGTTCGCTGGCCTGGGTGGACTGAGCGCTGCCTGGCCGGAAGCCCGGTTGCAAGTGGCGGTGGATATCAACCAGTTGGCCGGCCAAGTGCATCAGCAAAACTTTGGTCAGGCGTTCATGCGTCGGGAAATCGAATCCATCCCGGCGACCGAGATCTGCGATTGGCCTGTGGATCTGTGGTGGCTATCTCCTCCGTGCCAACCCTTTTCGCGGAAAGGAAAACGCCGCGACATCAGCGACCCGCGCGCGCGAGCATTGCTGCACCTACTGGCCTGCTTGCCGAAGTGCCAGCCTCAAACACTAGGGATGGAGAACGTCCCAGGTTTTCAAGGATCCGATGTTTGGCAGACGATGATGGACACGTTGAGCGACC
>JANQOL010000765.1 GCA_028289675.1 Pirellulaceae bacterium | reverse complement strand
TGAATGGCCCGCCCTTGACACTCGGATACGAAGGTAACAATCATTCGGCGGACCCTGACGAAGACGGCTCGTCGGACTCGAGACTTCCGTAGCGGGCATGGCCAAAGTCAACGGCCTCTTTGACGACGTCGAACATTCGATCGAGTGCACGATGCCGCACGAACGCTTCGCTGCACCGATCACGAAACTCCTGCTCAGAGAGTCCATCGCAGGCACTAATGAAGGCGTAAGGAAGAACGATCGCATCCTTAATCAAATCAGCTACATCAAAAACGAGTGCTCCGCGACGGGTCTTTCCGTGCAGCACGGCAAATCCATGTGGGATACCAAGACACCACAAACAACACGCCGCACCTCCGTAGGCCAGGTAATTGCCGTGGCTGAGAAAGCGATTCGCCGCGTCCGTGAGATTTGGATCACGAACAAAATCGCTCTGATTGGTCGCGTTGGCGGCGTGTTTGTACAGTGCTTTCGTTAGTCGCCCCTCAGCAGCCAACAACTTGTCGACACTGTCAGCTGATCCAATCGCAGAATCGTGTCTGGCCAGCTGCACTGTCAATTCGTACGCCTCCACAGCAATGCCGCACCCGGAGATCAGTTCATCTTTCTTCCAGACCGTTGTCAGGAACTCAATACGACGTTGCAGAAACAGCTTTGCGACCTGAAGACGAATGGATTCTTCGAACCAAAATGCCATCCAAGCCTGGACATACTCGGTAGGCCGATACTCGGATTGTGGACCCAGCCATTCAATGTCCGTGCCGGCTAGCAGTGGCGTACCGTCTCCGCCGCAAAATCCAATCATGACTCCAGCTTCACACAACATCCGTACGGCTCGTTGCGTGATGGACGTTCCCGTCCCCAACAACACTGCGTACGTATTGGCTATTGGAATATTCCAATATTCGTTCTCCGAAGAGCCCTTGGCTGCCTTCAAAAAATGAACTCGCCCGCCTTTCACCAAGACACGGCAATGCTCAAGATACTGAAGATTGCCCCTCTTTGAATGTAAGATCTCTCTAGGCTTGCTACTCAGCATTTTCTTTCCGCTCAACAATCAACTAAATGGACACCTGGAACCCTATCAATTGCTGCGGTAACTCCGCGAATGCCGCCACATCTCAACATAACGTTATTCACCGCAACGCTCCTCAATTGAACACTAACTTGCCACGCAGATCCAGAAACAGCGCAGCGGAGAACGACTTGGTGCACTAGCAGCGATTGAACGATTCCACCTGCTGTGCGATGAACTCTCTGGTTGGCAGCGGAGGCGGGGGATAGGTTCCGAGAATGGCGTGCCAGTAGGCCCAGGAACGGGCGTCGCTGATGCCGGGTGGAGCGTCCGCCAAGGCTTCGCGCAACTGGTTGTCGTCGACTTGACGTCTGATCCAACGCATATCTTGAAATGACGCGCGGGACATGACGTAGGCCAGAAAACGTTTCATGTCGGAAATAGCTTGCTCCGGCGGCTCAAACCAAATCACTCGCCGAGCGACTTGCAACCAAGCTTCATCTTGCCCCATCGTGCTCATGGGTTCCGTTTTGAATCCGTGCTCTCGTCCAGCCTCACACTCGGCAAGTCGCCCAAGTCGACCGCTCGGATAGCTGCGCGATGAAGTGCTGGCAATCGCAACACACTATCGTTTGGCCTTGCCTGAAACTGTTTAGCAGTCAGCCGTAGGCGTACATAGCAAACAAACATGTACGCCTACGGCTGACTGCTAAACAAAAATGCCGTGGAACTCCCAGCGCAACTACGAAACGATGCTGGCAACGTAGGAGCGGATGTCGGCTTCTAGGGCTTGAAGGCGGTCGGTGAGTTGTTGCTTTTCGGCGGCCAAAGCGGTGGCCGCCGCGGGTGGGTTGTAGGCGAACATGTAGAACTTGACTTTCGGTTCCGTTCCGGATGGTCGCACGGCAAAGTAGTTACCATCTAACGCCAAATCCAGCATAACCATGTTGGCGGCCGTTCCAGAAAGCGGTTGCTGGCTACCGTCAGCGTCGGTCACGGTCATGGACTGGTAGTCCCGCACGGCGGAGACGGCGATGCCGCCCAGTTCGCGCGGAGGATTGCTGCGGAAGGCGGCCATCAACTTCTCCATCATGGCCATCCCTTCGCTGCCTTCCATCTGCACGTTGACCAGCGTTTCCTGGTGGCAACCGTGCTGGACCAAGAGCTCGTCCAATCGCTGATGCAACGTCTTGCCTTGCGACTTGAGCAACTCGACCAGCTGAGCCATCAGCAAACAGGCCACGGCGCCGTCTTTGTCGCGCGCGTACTGCCCGACCAAGTAGCCGTGCGATTCTTCGGTACCAAACACAAAGTCATCGGGCCCCACCTGATCCATCACCCCAGCGATCCACTTGAAGCCGACGTGCAAATTGCCTTCACAGCGAACTCCGTAACTGGCCGCGACGCGGCGGGTCAATTCCGTGGTGACCAGTGTCTTAATGACGTAGGACTTGTCTGTCAGCTGACCAGCTTGGCTCATGCTGCCACAGACAAAATCGGTCAGCAGCGCACCAATTTGATTGCCGTTGATCGTCGCCCAAGGGCTGTCGGCATCGCTCGTCAGCGGAGCGGCGCAGCCCAAGCGATCACAGTCAGGATCCGTGGCCAGGATCGCGTCGGCGCCGATTTGCTTCGCCCGCTCGATGATGGCATCAAAGACCGCTTGATTCTCCGGATTGCTAACGTGGCCAGGGACGTTCGGAAAATCGCCGCTCGGCTCCTCATGCGGCCCGAAGACCTCGCAGTGCTCGAAGCCGGCCTGTTTCAACACGGGCATGACCGCGAACGCACCCACACCGTGCAATGGCGAGAAAATCAGTTTGGCATCGCGCGTGCCCGGCCAACTGTAACGCTGAACTTGCTCCAAGAATGCCTGATCGATTTCTGCCGTGCAGATGTGAACTTTGTCTTGATCGAGTGCCGCTTGGAAATCGACGTGTTGAATTTCGTCGACGTGCATGACCCGTTCGATGATCGCCTTGTCGTGCGGCGGCAGGACTTGGCCACCAGTCGACCAATACACTTTGACCGCATTGTCGCTGGGCGGATTGTGGCTGGCGGTGACCATGATGCCGCAAGCGCATTGGTAGTGGCGAACGGCGAACGACAACTGGGGAGTGGCACGGTACTCGTCCAGGAAGAACACCTCGAAGCCGTTGGCGACCATGATGCCGGCACACAGCTCGGCGAATTCGCGCGATCGATGGCGAGTGTCGTAGGCGATCGCACAGCGGCGTGGGGCATCGGCAGCTTGTTCGTTGACATACGTGGCCAGCCCTTGGGCACTCTCGCCGATCGTGCGGCGGTTGATGGCGTTGGAGCCAAAATCGTACATGCGTCCGCGCCGGCCGCCGGTACCGAAGGGAATCACGGTCCAAAACACGTCGTCCAACTGCTGCCAGGAGCCTTGGGTAACATGCTCGACGATCGCCGGCTGATACTCGGCGTAACGCGGCTCGGTCAGCCAGATTTCCAAGTTCCGCTGCGCCGCGGGCGTAAGCAGACCGTCTTGGACCGCTTGTTGGGCTTGGGAGACCGCTTGCTCAATGGACATACTCAATCAACACTTATGCGAGAGGTGGTTTTGCCGCAGGTCGCCGCGCAGAGCTCAGGCGCTCACTAGCCGAGGCGGGCGGTCGAGCGGATTGTAAACCACCGTATTTGCCGAGTACACCGTCGTTTTGCATGAGCTGAGCACGGGCGTTCCGCGTGGATTCGCAGACGCCTGTTTCCATCGGACTCCATCCAGCCTGGGCACACCACCGGGCCAACCACTTGCAGTGAGAATGATTCGTGACCAACACCAGCGAACCGATTATCAGCGTCAGCGGCTTACGAGGGATTCTTGGCCAGCAACTGACCCCCGCAGTCGCCTTGCGTTACACGGCCGCTCTGGCGTCGACGTTGCCTCGCGGCCCGGTCGTGGTGGGCCGCGACGGTCGAGCCAGCGGTCAAATGATCGCTGACACCGTCCGCGCGACACTGGTGGCTCATGGCTTGGATCCGGTCGATCTGGGAGTAGCCGCAACGCCAACAGTAGGCGTCGAAGTGCGTCGGCAGCAAGCAGTCGCGGGTATTCAAATTTCCGCGAGCCACAATCCGAAACAATACAACGGCATGAAGTTGTTTGGCAGCGAGGGCAGGGTGCTCCCCAAACCAGCAGGCGAGCAGGTACTGAAGGCTTACCGGAATCAGCAAGCCGCATGGGTGGATGTGGACGCGTTGGGAGCTAGTCGCCAGCACGAGGATCCACACGCTGGTCACGCCGAGCAAGTGCTGGCGACGGTCGACGTGGAAAAGATTCGTCGTCGACAGTTTAAAGTGCTGCTGGACAGTAATCATGGAGCGGGCAGTCTGCTCGGACGCCAGTTGCTAGAGGCGCTGAACTGCCAAATCACGCTGATGGGCGATACTCCCGATGGCCAGTTCGCGCATACGCCGGAACCGCTAGCCGAAAACTTGACCTCGGTTTCAGCGGCCATTCAAGCCGGCAACTTCGACGTGGGATTCTGCCAGGATCCGGACGCGGATCGCCTGGCCATCGTAGACGAGCAAGGCAGTTACATCGGTGAAGAGTTAACGTTGGCTCTATGCCTGATGCAGGTCTTGCCCAAACAACAGGGCACGATCGTCACCAACTGCGCCACCAGCAGTCTGTCGCGGCAACTGGCGGAACAACATGGCTGCCGACTGCTGCAATCGGCGGTGGGCGAAGCCAACGTGGCCGATTTGATGATCGCCGAGCAGGCTATCTTTGGCGGCGAAGGCAACGGAGGCCCCATCGATCCGCAAGTCGGTTACGTGCGGGACAGTTTCGTCGGCATGGCGCGCGTACTCGAATTGCTGGCCACGCGAGAACGCACTATCAGTCAGCTAGTTGGCGAACTGCCACCGCTATCGATGGTCAAAGAGAAAGCGACGTTGGACACCGATCGGTTGCCGGATCTGTTCGACCGACTCACGCAGGCCTTGCCGGACGCCGAAGCTAGTCGACCTGACGGGCTTAAACTGCAGTGGCCAGATCGCTGGTTGCTGGTGCGGGGCTCCAATACGGAACCGATCGTCCGTTTCATCGCCGAGGCGCCGAGCGTGGATGACGCCCGCAGCCTGTGCCAAACCGCCGCCGACGTCAGCCAACAGCTGGCTTGAGGCCACTTGCCGACTGAACTTACTTGCCGGCTGGACTTACATAATCGAGAAGTAGTTGTCGCAGGCAAAATCCACGTAGTCGTTCTTCAGCTCTTTAGGCTGATCGTGGTACAGGCAGTAATTCCGGACTTGCAGCAACAGATCCCGCGGATGGCAATTGCGAAATGGCCTTTCATGCGGCCGGTAGTGGGTTTCGATCAAGTAGTCGATTACACCTGCGTCGTAGGGCAGTCCCATCCGCGGACACATGATTTCGAACAACTTGCGGAAGGCAACTTCGCTGGGATTCTCGACCTCGATCTTGTAGGGAATCCGTCTTAGGAACGCGTCGTCCACCAGATCTTTGGGCTGCAAGTTAGTGGAGAAGATGACCAGCTGATCAAAGGGGACTTGCGTCTTCTTGCCGCTGGACATGTTCAGGTAGTCGAAGCGTTTTTCCAAGGGCACGATCCAGCGATTGAGCAGTTCATCGACGCGCATCTTTTGGCGGCCAAAATCGTCGATGACCAGCACGCCGCAGTTGCTCTTCAATTGCAGAGGCGCCTCGTTGATATTGGTTTCTCGATCCTGCTGGACCTCCAGCATTTCCATCGTCAGCTCGCCACCAGCGATGATGGTTGGTCGCTTGATGCGGATCCAGCGACCATCGATGCCGCTTTCGTCCAACAGCCCTTCGGTACGTTCCACTTGGGCCGTCTCGTGCATCAGCGGATCGTACAGCCGCATGATTTCGCCATCGATGGATATCGCTCGTGGAATCCACACGTACTTGCCAAACGCCATGGTGATCCGCTCGGCAATACTCGTCTTGCCGTTGCCTGGGTAACCGTACAGGAACATGCCCCGTCCGCTGTTGATCGCGGGCCCTAGCTTGCCCAACATCTTGCGATCAATCAGCAAGTCACGGAAGGCGTGCAGCAGCTCTTCGCGGCGCGGATGTTGCTTTTCGACCGACTGCAGCTTGACGGCCTGGCAGTAGTCCTCCAATCGAACTGGAGCGGAGCCAAAGTAAGTGGTGCGATGATTGTGTTGTCGCGCTCGATCCCGACCTTGGTCGGTCAGCACATGGATGTAGTCGTTCACCGAAGTCGCGCCTCGATAGGCCGTCATCTGCTCGTACTTCAAGCGGTTGAGGATCGGCTCGATCAATAGAAACGGCAATTTGACTTGCTCGGCGATCTCGCGCCCGGCAGCTTCACCTCGGCCCAGGAGAAAACGCATGATGAGTTCTTCGACCAACGACTCGGACAGACCGGCGTCCTCCAGAGATTCCGGAGCGCGGGGAATGAACGGCTCGTCGCGCTGTCCGGTCACAGCGCCGAAGGCGCATTCATCGGGTGCATCACCCGGTTGACCGGCTGCCGCCGCGGGTGCAGGCTGGGCATTGTTGCCCGTTTGGGCGCGTGCGGCCGCCCTAGCGGTTTGGGAGGATGCTCGGGATGCTGCCGATTGTGCCGGCGCTGAACCGCCGTCCAACATGCCGCCAATGCGTTGCAAAATCTGATCCAACTCGCCGGACTGTTGCGGCTGGGCAGGAGACTCTTGGGTCGCTGATTGGTTCATGAGCTAAGACTCTGTTTTTCTACAGGTTGGCCCGGGTTTCTACAGGTTGGCCGGGGTTTATCCAGGTTGGCTCGGGTTTCTGCAGGTTGGCCCGTTTTATCCAAGTTGGCCCGCAAACTATGAATGCAGTTCGGCCCACCGCGTGAATCCAGGTTGGCCCGAAAATCGAATCCGGCCCGGTAATCGTCGACGGGGGCACGGTCCTCGTCGACAGTCACTGGACGTCAAGGTGGATGCTGTCCGGCGAAACTTAGGTCAGAGGTTGGGGCGGGGCAACTACCGGAGGGTGGGTTTTTGCCCTTCCGCGATGTTTGCTCGGAGTCCTGGAGCGGCTCTTCAGGGTACCAGCGTTGGGATCCGAGCGATCCACGGTCGCCAGCGTCTGCCGTCTCGGCCTGTTTCGCGGTCAGCCGCAGGCATCGTCGGTAGTTTGAGAAAGGCCCCTCAACGGGGCCGCAGGACACCAGTCGTACTCGTACTCAGGCGCAGCCGGTACTCGTACTCGTATTCGAAAAACTCTCTGGGTCTGCGAAGCACATGAACACCAGCGCCTTGGCGGACCAGTGTGTACGCCTGCGGCTGACTGCTAAACAAAACTATGCTCCTGAACGTCATTCGTACATCGCGAGTATTCAGCGGAACCGCAATTAGGGCGCACGATGTGAGTGGCAGATTGGGCCTCCCAAGGATCCAATCGCCTGGCTGGGGACTTCAAATTGAAGCTCGCCGACGTGGTGGACGCGTTGCGGAATGTACGTTTTTGTGTGCCTGGAAGATTGACGACGACTGCCCCACGATGTTGGATTGCCCATGCCCATTGCCTCCTCCCGAGCCGGAGCGCGCAGGCCCCGCGCGCGTCATCGCATTTTGTGCGATGCCAGCGACGCTGAGATTCGTGAACTGCGCAGGGTGCTAGGATGGTGTTTCACGAACTTCGCGATTTCGTCGCCTCCGCCGCAGTGCCTGAAAGCCGGCGCGCGATTGGTGGATCATTCCAACTTCCGAACCGTCCGCAGCATTCTGTCAGTGAATTCGGCTCGCGCGGTGACTGGACTGCATTGGCTGTGCGGATTCGAACTGCTGCAGGGACTGGCGAATCACTTGGCCCGTCACGATCATCCCGATGACTCGGCGGCGGGCTTGATGGGCCTGGGCATCTGGGAAGAGACGCTGTACTTGGCGAGCACCGCGGAGATGCTGGCGCGAGCCACGGGGCATTGCCGTCCGTTGGAAGCCTGGTTGTGCAGCCTGTTGTTGGGCGCCGCCAATGTGGCCAAGGCGCTGCGTTCTTTGGAATCCAACGAGCCGCCGTATGGGACGACGTTGGACGTAGCGCGTCTGTTATGTCAGTTTGAGCGGGAAACGGAGCTGGCGTTGCCGGATCCCAGGTCGGCGCCGGTTGGCCCATGGCACGTGGTCAGCGCGGC
>JANQOL010000064.1 GCA_028289675.1 Pirellulaceae bacterium | reverse complement strand
CCGACAGTTTGGCGGCCAGGGATGCCCAGGGCGGCGAGCGGTTGAATCCGTTGGCAGCCAACACGCCGCCTCAGCCGGCGAAAGCCAAGAACGTGATTTTGCTGTTTATGGGCGGCGGTCCCAGCCAGTTCGAGCTGTTTGACCACAAGCCAGCGCTGGCCAAACTGGACGGCACTCTGCCGCCACCGGATTTATTGGAGGGCTATCGCGCGGCCTTCATCAATCCAAACTCCAAGTTGTTGGGGCCGCGTTATCAGTTTGGACGGCACGGCGAAAGCGGAGCCGAGTTGTCTGAGTTGTTGCCGCATACGGCCCGCATGGCCGACGAGCTATGCATCGTAAAATCCATGCGGACGGACGCCTTCAACCACGCTCCTGCGCAGTTGTTGATGTCGACCGGATCCCAACAATTTGGACGTCCCAGTATGGGTAGCTGGGTGACTTACGGCCTGGGCAGTGAATCCGACGATTTGCCCGCCTACATCGTGCTCAACAGCGGCAAAAAGGGACCCAGCGCGGGCAGTGGCAACTGGAACTCAGGCTTCCTACCTACGCTGTATTCGGGGGTCGAATTCCGGAGCGGCGGTGACCCGGTGCTGTTTCTCTCGAATCCCGACGGCATCGACTCGATCACCCAGCGACAAACTTTGGACGCCATCAGTGCGCTCAATTCGCGGCAAATCGCCGCGTTCGGTGACCCAGAAATCGCGACGCGTATCAATTCGTATGAAATGGCCTTCCGCATGCAATCCAGTGCGCCCGAGGTCATGCGGCTGGAGGACGAACCCCAGCACGTCATCGACTTGTATGGCGCCCGGCCTGGAGCCAGCTCCTTTGCCAACAACTGCTTACTGGCGCGACGCTTGGTACAGCGCGGCGTGCGGTTCGTGCAGCTGTTCCATGAATCCTGGGACCAACACGGAGGTTTGAAAAAGCAGATTGCTCAAAACTGCAAGGACACCGATCAGGCCGCGGCCGCCCTGGTGGCGGACCTCAAACAACAGGGCTTGCTGGACGAGACGCTGGTCATTTGGGGCGGCGAATTCGGAAGAACGCCCATGGTGCAAAGCGGCGACGACGGTCGGGACCATCATCCCAACAGCTTTACGATGTGGATGGCCGGTGGCGGCGTCCGTCGAGGAATCACTTATGGTGCCACCGACGAATTAGGATTCAACGTCGTCGAAAACGAAGTTCACGTGCACGACTTGCACGCCACCATCCTGCATTTGTTGGGCTTTAATCACAAACGACTCACCTACCGATTCCAAGGCCGAGACTACCGCCTAACCGACGTCCACGGCCACGTCGTCCACGACCTGCTGGCGTAGCAAAACAGAATCAACGCTTCTTGTTTCGCTGTGTTTAGCCGTCAGCCGAGGCGTACGGCGCTCGCCGACAGGGGCAATTCACTCTTGTTCGCTGTCGCTCAGGGACACGGTGCTGTCCAGCGGAGAATCACCAGTGTCGGACTCGGCGGAGTTGTTGGGAGCGGAGTCGCCGGGAGATACCGTGCTAGGCAAGGGTCCGACGGAGCCGATGGCTTTAAACTGCCGCAAGAAATCGTTATCGGTGGTCAAGATAATCTCGGTCTGGTCGTTGATCGACTGTTCGTATGCTTCCAGCGTACGCACGAACGTGTAGAACTCACCGACTTCACTGATGGCATCCGCGTACCGCTTGATGACTTCCGCGTCCGCTTTGCCGCGGATCTCGCTGGCCCGCTTTTGGCCTTCGCCGTTGATCTTCTCGACTTCGCGGTGGGTCATGTTCAAAATCTCTTGCTTCTGCTGCTCACCTTCCTGGACGTTCCGCGTACTGATGGCGTCCCGCTCGGCGATCCAACGCTGGAACGTGGTCTCACGCACTTTGGGCACAAAGTCGATGTGGGAAATGCCTACGTCTACCAGCTCGATGCCGCGTCCGCCGCCTTCCTGATCGTCCGAGTTGGCTAGCAGGTTCTTGCGGGCTGCCGCGTTGATGGCGTCCAAAATGGCTTTCCGCCCGAGCACGCTGCGTTTGGGCTGGGTCCGTCCTATGTCCGCGTCAGGCAGCGCCTCCTCGAGCAAAGCCTTTTCGGCGCTATCGAACTCCGTCTGCGCCATTTTCATCTCGCGATCCGTGCTGCGCACCAGATCTTCCAAATCGTGCTGCGTGATGATGTCGCGCATCGCACCTCGCGCAAACTGAAAGACCCGCTTTTCAGCGTTGTCCATCGTGCGCATCTTCTTTACGAAGGCGATGGGATCATTGATCTTCCAGACCGCCCAGGGCACGATCTCAATCTTTTTGTTGTCTTTGGTTGGCAGATCGGGCAAGGTGTCGCCCTGGTCGTCGCCCCAGAACTGCAATGTACTAGGCAGCAACCGCACCGATTCGACGAAGGGCGCTTTGAAGTACAACCCCGGCTTGGTCGCCGCTCGGACGGGTTCGCCAAAACGCAGCACGACAGCCAATTCACGCTGATCGACCACGTAGACAACGAACTGCGACAGCAGGGCTAGCAGACCCATGGTAGCGACGATCGAAACAACGAAGCGAGCGGTTTTTTGAGACATGGTAGGATCGATCTAATTAAGTGTTGAATGACGGCGCGATGGCAATGGCGATGGGGATGCTGCTGGCGGAACTACGGTTGAGAACTCGTGCCTAATTGCATCAACGGCAACAAGCCTTGCAATCCATCGTCCAAGATCAGCTTGCGACCGCCGCTTTGGAAAACCCGCTCCATGGTCTCCAAATACATGCGTTGCCGCGTTACCTCAGGAGCCAATTTGTAGCTTTCGTACTTGGCCAACAGAGCCGCAATCTCACCCTCGGCTTCGGCTAGACGACGGTCGGCATATCCCTCGGCCTCGCGAACTAGTTTGTCGCTGCTGGCCCGCGCCATGGGCAGCAAGCTATTTCGTTCGCGAGTGGCCTCGAGAATAAGCTGTCCCTTCAACTGAATCGACGCATTCACTTGATCAAAAGATGGCTTAACCGCTTCGGGTGGTGTTACTCGTTGCAGCTGCAAAGTGTTGATCTCGATTCCCGCATCAAACGTCTTCAGTGCTTCTCGCATTTCATCCAGTGCTGCCAACGCGATTTCTTCGCGCTTGCCGGTCAGTGTCTCGTCCGCCGAATAATCCCCGACGATACGATGCATGGAAGAGCGGGCCACCGCCACCAGTGCTTGGCGAATGTGATCCTCGTTGAAGCTGAAGATGTATTTCTCCGGCTCAGTGACTTGCCAAATGACATTCCATTCCACTACAGCCGCGTACAGATCACCGGTCAAAATCAGCGAGGGATCGCGGCTGGAGTCATTGGAACTCCATTCCTGGCTGGTATCGTCCTGGCCACCCAACCGCATGCTCATCTCGTTCATGTCCACCAAGACGCGCTCGTCGATGGCAGGAATCTTGAAATGCAACCCGGGTGCTTGAGTGCTGTGGTACTTGCCAAATCGCAGCACCACGGCCTGCTGGTGGGCATCGACCACGTAGGCCGCGCTGAAAACTAAGTAGGCGAGCACCAGCACACCGAAAATTAGCACGGCCATAGAAGCCAGCTGCATGGGGGATTTGCCCGCCAAGGGTTCAAAATTGCTGAAGTTGTTTTTGGCCATCGATTTACTCTCTAAGATTCGGCTCGGCAGCAACGGGTCAGCCCAGGGTCACTTGCGAGATGTGCCTGGTTTCAATGGGCCGGTCGCACAACCGGCAGGAAAGGCACGACCAACTGGCTACCGTTGTTGTATGAGGCTGGCAACCAGCGCAATTTAGGCGCTGCCAAATGAACTTAGACCGCACTATGTGACAAGTGATCGGCGAACTGAGAAATTGCAGCAGCCGGCGTGCCCGCCGAAACCTTGGCCGCTACATTCGTCACATGCCGCACGAAAAAGATAAGGCGCTCTAGCCACCCGTCAGAAGGGCGTCAGGAACTGGCCCGGCTACCAGCGGGCTTCCATTTGATTGACGATCTGGTCGGCCAGCCGATCCATCGCTCGGCGTTGAGATGTGGCCATGCTCTGACCACCCTCGGGCACAAAGTCGACACCTTGGATGAAATAGAACGCCAATTCGCCTTCCGGCACAAAGCGATTTTCCATCAGCAAGTTGCCTTGGCGGTCCGTCCAAGTCAATTCCACGGTGACCAGCGTTTCCACCGCCCGAGGTTCATCAGCCCGGTTTTCAGTCACCGTACGTTTGGTCTGCGAGGTCACCCGGCAAGTCAGCGTGCTGTCGGCGCTGGGATTGCCAACAACCTTGTAAGGCGTACGCAGCTCGACAGCTTTCTGCAACGATTCGGTCAGCTGCACGCCCATGTTATGTCGCCATCCGTCGTTGCGGACCACGGGAATGTAGATCGTGCGAATGTTCGGATTGTAGAGTGAAGCGTTGCCCAGTTGGTATCCCGCGCAACCGCCGAGCGCCAAGCCGATGGCCAAGACCAGATAGTGCATGCACCGCGGCGCGGGGCGCGGGCAACTGGCAGCCGAGCCCGCCAAGTTTGACGCTGGTGGACTGCTGGCAAGAGCAGGTGTATCGGTGAGTCTCAATTCAGTCGCCTCACTACTGCGGCAGGGTGGGTGTAAATTCGTCTTCCGGAGACGTCTCTGTCGCGGCTGTGGATTGATCTCTCCACGGGCGATCGTCGATGGAATCACCCAATAACCAAATTAGAGCTTTAAACCGTTGTGGCGGATCGTTGGGTTTCTCCTGCAAATCCTCTAGTCCTTGCCGCGCCTGCTCCGCAAAGGGTGTATCCCCAAAGTCCTTGACGATGCGGCGATAGTGGAACTTGGCTGAGCCGTTTTCCTGGCGGTCGCGACGATACTTGGCCTGATTCCAAATACGTTCCGCCATCAAGTATCGAATGCGGGCGTACGCTTCTTTCAGGTCGGCGTCACGTTCAGCGGCTTGTTGCGGGAACTGACGCACCAGTTGCTGCAATCGCTCCTGGGCTTGCGTCACCGGGATACTGCTGTACTTGGCACCCTGATACGACTGCAACAGACTCTGTAATTCCAAAAACTGAGCATTGAACTGATGCTCGCTATCGGGATACGTCATCCGCAGATCAGCGAACGTATCGGCCGCGTTTTGAAAGCGTCCGTTCTCATATTCCTCCATGGCCAGTCGCATGGTCGCATCATCACTGACTTTGCCCGTGGGATTCTCCAAACGCATTTTCTCCAACACGCGGCGGCCATGACCTCCAGTGTCATTCCACGGCCTCCGATAATCGGTCAGATTCACGATCATAAACGGCGTCTTCTTGGCCGCGTCGTACTTCAACCAATAATCGGCGATCTCGAAGCGTCGCGAGTCGACATGATCCAAGAAAGGATTCCGCGGGTATTCTTTGACGAGACTGGCGTACTGCAATTCCGCGCGATAGAAGTCTTCGGCGAAGAACAAGGACTCGGCGGCCATCATCATCGCGTCTTGCTCCAGTCCGGAACTCTTCCAATTCTCGGCAGCCAGCTGGTATTGTTCGGCAGCCTTGCGAAATCCGTCGCGCCGCTCCGTGCCTTCCAAGGTTTTCGCATCCTCAAACGCCTTGTCGGCAGCCGCGTAGTGCGACCGAGCTACCTCGATGTTCTTTCGGCGACTAGATTTGATACCCAGACTCTGCAGAATGTCCGCACTGAGCGCGGCGCGTTCGGCCGATTCACCCTCCGGCCGGAAATCACCATCAGAGTTGTCCAAGTCCGTCGGTCGCTCGATGGCTTGGCGCGCTTGATCGTAGTCCGTCAGCGACGATTTCTTTGGCGAGAACACAGAGCAGCCCGATAAACTGATCCAAAGC
>JANQOL010000737.1 GCA_028289675.1 Pirellulaceae bacterium | reverse complement strand
GGCATCAGCCCAAGGACCCAACCGCTACCGTAGCCTATCACTCCACCGACCAGGACCAGTTTAACGAAGTCCTGGGCAGCCGTGGCGTTAGCCGAGCTTCTTACGCCAACCGAGCTGTGGCTGTACCCAACGAATTGGACGCCATCATCCGCGCCATCGAGCTCTACAGCTAGCGCGAACTGCTTGAGCGCCTCTTCCATGAAGCTCGCGCAAGTGGCGAGAATCGATCTTGGACCATGATCGCCGAGCGCACCGTGTTAGCATCACGGTGTTCTGGACTCCAGCAACCGCCTGTGCAATCCCGACCTGACGGCTATGCTAGTGCGAGTCACACGGACGCGTACCCAGTGCCATCAACGCTGGTGGTTGAAAGCAACCCCCTCAAATCCAGGAGACAGGCCGCATGGCAATTCGCTTGGCCATTCATGGCGCCGCGGGCCGCATGGGCCGGCGACTAGTCGCTTTGGGCGCCTCCGATCCCGATTTGCAACTGGTGGCGGCCCTGGAACACAGTGAACATCCCGCTCTGGGACAGAATGCGGGAGTCCTGGCAGGTGTGCCGGCCACGGATTGCCAGCTGACTGACAGCTGGCCCGATGACGTGCAGGCGGCCATTGATTTTTCGACGCCCGCCGGATGCGCTGCCGCCGTGGAGCATTGTGCCAAACACTCCATTCCATTGGTCGTCGCCACCACGGGTTTGTCGGACGACCAGGTCCAGGCGATACAGTCAGCAGCCAAGCGGATTCCCGTGTGCATGGCGCCCAACATGTCTCTGGCCGTCAACCTGACCATGCGGCTGGCTCAGCAAGCGGCCGCAGCGCTGAAGAACGTTCCTCAAGGTGCCGATGTGGAAATCATCGAACGCCACCATCGCTTTAAGGAGGATGCACCCAGCGGCACGGCTTTGAAGTTCGGTGAATTGATCGCCGACCAGTTGGGATTGCAACAACATGTCCATGGTCGCGAGGGCCTGTGTGGAGCGCGTAGCCGCGACGAAATTGGCTATCACGCGGTCCGCTCCGGAGACGACCCGGGACAGCACACGATTGTGTTCGGCATGCTGGGAGAAACCATCGAATTGCGCGTCGGTGCGTCCAGCCGCGACTGCTACGCTCAAGGCGGATTGGCAGCGGCCAAGTTCCTGGCAGGTCAGCCCGCGGGGATGTACAACATGTTCGACGTGCTCGGCCTGTCCTAACGGCGTCAGGCACCAGTCCTGACGCATGGTAGACGAATAGTACAAGCTCGTAGCTGGACGAGCTTGTGGCGTGTTGGGCCCTTCCGCGAGGCGCGACAATGGCAAAATGCGACGAAGGCTATCTCTGCGAAGTCTGCGGACAACCCGTGCAGGGACTCACTACCAGCGCCCTCTACCTGCAGTATGTCATCGGCTGGGTCGACCCAGAGACACTGCACACGCGGCGCGAGTGTCATATCCGCTGCCAACCCAGTTTGGCTCAGTTCATTGATGACGAACGTTTTTCAGCCGTGCTGATGGACGGCGACTTCGATCGTCGGCAATTGGACCAACGATTCGCAACCGACCGCGCCGAGCTGGTGTCGCGAGGTTATCGGCGGCTGCACGAATTGCAAAAAAAACGAACTAGCCCAACAGTTCAAGAGTATCCGCTGCCTGAAGTCATCGCCCGCTGGCGCTGACGTTCACCAACGCCGGCGTCAGGTAATCGCCAGCAACAACCGGCTCGGAGCTTCCAAGTAGGCGATGACCGCATTCAGGAATCTAGCCGCCGTGCCACCGTCGACCAAGCGATGGTCATAAGACAGGCTCAAAGGCATCATCTGACGAGCTTGAATCGAATCGTCGTCCATCACCACTGGCAACTTGCGAGTTCGTCCTACCAGCAAAATGGCCACCTCAGGCACATTCACAATTGGCGTGCTATAGGTTCCGCCAATCGCCCCCAAGTTGCTGATCGTAAAAGTTCCGCCCCGCAGTTCATTGACGCCAAAGTCCCCGCTACGCACCCGCGATGCCAGGTCCGCCAAGGCCTTGGCGATCTCCGGAATACTCATGGAATCGGCCCCGCGAATATTCGGAACGACCAGACCGCGATCGGTGTCGACGGCGATGCCCAAATTGACATAGTCGCGATACGTAATCTGGTCATTTTCGAGATCGACCGTGGCGTTAATCGTGGGATGTAGCCGCAACGCGGTGGCGACGGCCTTGATCAGGAATGGCATCGTGGTCAGCTTGATTCCCTGGGCCGCGTAATCATCCTTGCTGGATTTACGAAATGCCTCCAAATCCGTCACGTCCGCGTCATCAAAGTTGGTCACCCGCGGCACCGTCGACCATGACTTGTGCATCTGCGCTGCGATGGTCTTGCGGATCTTGCTCAAGCGTTCCACCCGCACCGGTCCGTAGTCGTCGTGTCCTGGTTCGCCGGGCAGTGCAATGGCCTTGTTGCCACCGACGGACGAGGCAACGGGTGCTTCGCTGGTGGTCAGCGCCGTCGCCGCTGGCGCTGGCGGCGGCGTCCGAGTCGTACTGGCCT
>JANQOL010000716.1 GCA_028289675.1 Pirellulaceae bacterium | reverse complement strand
CGGCCATAAAGAGACACCCGGCGTTCGGCGCATCTTGCCGACGCTCATCCGGCATGTGCTCCACTGCGGTGGTGATGATCAGTTTCACAGAACTGTCGGGCATCTCCAACAACAGAGGACAAGTCGCTTGGGGGCTGCCGGGAGTTTGCCAAATGTGTTCCAGCGCACCATTGAACAAACTGTACTGGCGCGTCTCTCCGTACTCCGCAGGATTTGGATTGTAGAGACTGACAATCAAACTTTGCTCGTCCGGAGTCAGCGTCATGCCGTCTGGTACTGCCGGCAAATCCGAAAGGTCCACGACCGTTTCCGCATCGGTGCAGGTTCCGGCATCGATGTCGATCCGATATCGAACGACCTTGCGAGTCGGGGAGTCGATGTCGATCAAAAACAGCCCTCCGTCCCCGCTGTCAATCACGTCCTTGCCATTGCTACAGACTTGGTCATCCCGCAATTGAATGAGCTGCCCATCGACACCACGATACAAATACAAGCCGGCTTTCGGTGTTTTGAATTCCAAGTCTTTCGTGCCAAACACCAAGTTGGTGGCGTAGGTGGTACCGTCGTTGATGATGGTGCCGTCAACTTGATTGTCAATCGCGTCCGCCAAGACGGTTGTCGAGCCCTGGTGCACATCGAACAGCAATAGCTGGCGTTCGCAGCCAACGACAAAGACACCATCTTTTGAAGTCGGTTTGGCAAACCCGAGCCGACCAGGGAGCGGGTGGCTGACATTCGTTCCCGAGCTGGTATCAAAGATATTCAACGAGCCTGCTGTACCGGAGCGACCGTGCTGGATCGCCACCCAGCTGAATTTGCCGACTCCCAAGGCCGTCGGACCCTCCGGCAAAAACCGCAGATCTTCATCTTGCGGATCGTACAGCACCTCGGCCACAGTGGTTTTCGTCATGATCTCTCCTTAGGCATCACCAGTGCTAAGGCTATCCGCGGGGCCTCGGGTTGTCCACCTCGGGCGACACCAGGGAACGGCGGCAGACAAAGCGGACAATTCTGAGCCCGCCCCTGTTCACGTAGGGCAACTTTGATACTCTCTGAACAGACTGATTGGCGGCGGCACCGAGCCATCGCCCGACTCTGGCGGCGTGCGTTGGCGCCTGGCCGACACGACCGATTAGCCGGCGATGCGAATCCATGGCGGCGCATGTTGTAACCCGCCAATTCTGGCGACAAATCTTGTCAGGTTGGTGAAGAGCGTTCGTCTTGGGATGCGTCTGCCAGCAAAACTTTGTGATGTAGGAATCGTTAATGGCCAGCCCTCGAGTATTGATGCTGAGAGCCCCCGGTACCAATTGCGATCAAGAAACCAGCTTCGCGTTTGAACAGGTGGGAGCAAAGGTTTCCAGCATTCATATCAATCAACTGGTGGAACAACCTTCGCTGGGTGATGGCTATCAGATCCTGTGCCTACCCGGCGGCTTCAGCTATGGCGACGACATTGCTGCCGGACGCATTCTGGCTCAACGACTGAACGTGCACCTCAAGGATCTGGTCGACGCCTTTCGAAGCCAAGATCGTTTGGTGCTGGGAATTTGCAACGGGTTTCAAGTGATGATGCGGCTGGGCATCTTCTTTCCTTCAGACGTGTTCCCCGATGCGCGGCAACGAACGCCAGCGACATTGACGTGGAATCAGCAAGCACGATTTGAAGATCGATGGGTCCATGTGGTCAACGCGAATTCTAACAGCATCTTTTTGAAGGACGTGCAGACGATGTATTTGCCAATGGCCCACGCCGAGGGACGCTTCGTATTTGCCGGAGAGGCTGAGGCCGAAAAATTGGCTAGCCAAGGCCAGTTAGGATTGCGCTATTCGACGGTCGATGGTCAAGTTTCCGACGAGACGCTTCGATTTCCCGAGAACCCCAATGGCGCCCAGCGCAACGTGGCCGGCATCTCAGACCCCAGCGGCAATGCATTCGGTTTGATGCCTCACCCCGAGCGGCACATCGACCCCACTCATCACCCCAGTTGGACTCGCCGCACCGAACAACCTGAACACGGTGACGGCCACATCATCTTCCACAACGCCGTTCAGTTCTTCGCCTAGCCAAGAATATTCTCAGAGTTTTGTCTAGTCGTCCTAAGAACCTTAAGGTGATTGCCACAAAAAGCACCAAGAGCCACAAAAATGGAGGAGAAGCAATTCCCGGCACTGGCAGGACTACGAAGAGGCACCAGACGACCTTAGCGACCTTTTGTGAATTTCTCCACTGCGCGCGGAAGCTCATCCGGTGTCAGCAAGTACTTCTTGACGTAGAGCTTTGGTGCCCCAAAGTTGATCAGCAAACCGGTCTCGATGCGAGATGACTTCAAGTAACCGAGCAATTGCGCAATGTGCTCATTGGTGGTCGCCCTGACCGATTTCAATTCTACAATTAGGCTGTCTTCCACAAACAAGTCTGCGAAGTACTCGCCTACGACAGTGCCATCCTCGTCGTAAACTCTAAGTGGGTGCTGTTGTTCCAGCTTTACGCCTTGTTTGCGTAGGCGGTGCACCAGGGCATTCTCATAGACTTTTTCCAAATGACCATTTCTATGATACATGTGAATCGCAAAGCTAGTCTCTCTAACCACATCACAAACTTGATTGATATCGTCCCACTCCACATCTCCGCCTTTTCTAGCTTGTTGGCATTTCGCGGCCGCAATCTGACCAGGTAACTCTCCAGTCAATCGCCGCAAGAAACACAAAGATACACTAGAACGAACTGCCACAAGAAACACAAAGAACCACAAAATGGAGGAGACGCGATTCTCTTACTTTTGGTGGTTCTTTGCGTTTTTCGTGGCAAAACCCCCACCGCCAAAATGTCGACGTTGGTAATGCGCTACTGATGGAGGTGGCAGGTGCCGCCTTCGTCGCAATCTTGGTTTTGCAATAGGCGATAGCGGCGACGTGCAACTTGACGGTACAGCCACCGCCATAGAGGCATGAGACCGGGCACGTGCATGGGTAACCTTAGCCACCACAGCAGCGGTAGTTTGCGGCTGAGATACCGGACGGCATCTGCTCCGCCAAACTTATCTCCGGTAGGCGTAACCACCCACATTTGATCCATTAGCTGCTGAAAGCTCAGGTCAGGACATAGCGTTGCCGTCCGCGAGTCGTGGAGGCTCAGATACGCCAACGAGTCCCCGCTGTCCCAGCGCCGTAGCCGCTGGACTTGCTGCAAACAGAACTTGCATTTGCCGTCCCAGATCACGATGTCGGCTCCCGGGCGGTCTCTCGGATCAACCAGTTGGGGAGTAGCTGTGAACATGTTCTTAGTACCGCACTGGGACATAGCACTGGTAAATAATCGAAGCCGGTTGCTCCAAGAGGTCCGCCTACCTGTTCATAATACCGCAAAGCACTGGTGCGGGTAACTGCGTCCATCCACGCCCTGGACCAGTTCAATCGCGTGGATACTTGGTGACAGCAGGCCGAATTGGCAATCACGATCGACGGTACCAGAGCTCGTGATTCCAGGATTACTTCATATTCATGAACAGCAGCGGTGTCCTGAGCCGGTGGACAAAGACCTGCGGGCTCAGCGGATGTGGGTTAACTCGCTGGTGTTGAGCAAGACGCGGCACAAATCGGCCAGCGATGTTTGCGCGACAAATCCACGACACTTCGCCAATTCCGAGGGCGTCGCGGGGCGGCCAAAACACAGTTCGAAAGCTAGCCCAATTTGCTCCGGCAACGAACGGCTGGGGCCCTCCAATCTGTCGGCCATGGCCGTTGCCATGTCCATCGTAAACGAGTGGTTCAACGCAGTCAGAGCTTGCAGAGGAGTCGTTGTCTGAGCACGCTTCGCCGTCGAAAACGCGCAGTCGGGCTGATCAAAGTCAGTGATCAAGTCCGTCCGGCAAGCTCGGGCATTTTGATGATACACAGCGCGGCGATAAGTCTCTGGACCGTGTCTGTCCAAGGGAACATAGGTGGCTACATTGTCTTGCAAGTAGCGATACAGTCGGAAGCCGGCACCTCCGCGACGACGGTCCAACTGCCCAGACACCGCCAGCATCGTATCGCGAATTTCTTCAGCCATTAATCGACGCGGCGGGAATCGCCAGAGCCATCGCGCGTCAGCGTCTAAGTCAGCGGCCGACTGTCGAAAATCACTTGACTGACGATACGTGTTCGTCAACACGATCATGCGATGCATTGGTTTGAGCCGCCAGTGGTGATCGAGCAACCAACCAGCTAACCAATCCAACAATTCTGGATGACTGGGAGCCGCGCCCATCCAACCAAAATCGCTGGGCGTGCTAACAATGCCATTTCCAAAATGATAATGCCATATCCGATTGGCCAGGACTCGCGGGGTCAACGGGTTGTCGGCGTGCACCAGCCAATCTGCGAGGGCGAGCCGCCGACCGGATTCCTGAGACAGATCGCGTACTTCGTAGCCGGGTACGACTCGTTCTAACGTTG
>JANQOL010000706.1 GCA_028289675.1 Pirellulaceae bacterium | reverse complement strand
TGGCCATCACTTCACCAGCATTGCCGGCACTGGGCCCATCGTGGGGCCTGCCATCGCCGTCTACTGGGGTTGGTTGCCGGCACTGGCCTGGGTGGTCTTCGGAGCCATCTTGATAGGCGGCGTGCACGACATGGCTGCTCTGGTCATCTCGATGCGCAATCGCGGGCAGACGTTGGGAGAAATTGCGGGACGCATGATTTCGCCGCGCGCCAGGCTGTTGTTTCTGTCTATCCTGGCCCTGGCCCTGTGGATCGTGCTGGCTATTTTTGGATTGGTGATCGCTTCGATCTTTGACTTGTATCCGGAGAGCGTGTTGTCGGTCTGGGTGGCCATGCCGGTGGCCGTGGTCATCGGTTTGTGGGCCCATCGCGGTGGACGATCCATGATGTTGCCTTCGTTGGTCTCCCTGGGCATTTTGTACGCCGCGGTCTACGTGGGCGTCTATCACTGGCCCATACGCTTGGGAGATTGGTTGCCGTTGGGATCCGGCGAGTCGCTGTGGAATCCGATTGTCGTCTGGACGTTACTGCTGCTGGTGTATTGCTTTTGCGCCTCTGTGCTGCCGGTTTGGTTGTTGCTGCAGCCCAGAGATTTGGTGAATAGTCATCAACTGTTCGTCGCGCTCGCGTTGCTCGTGGTCGGTCTGGTCGTGGCCAGTTTGAGCGGTCGAGCCGATCTATTCGCGTCAACCGAGGCCATTTCGTCCACGGTTCCGGCCGACGCGCCGCCTATCCTGCCCTTTCTATTCATTACCATCGCTTGCGGCGCTTGCAGTGGTTTTCATTGCCTGGTCAGCTCCGGTACCAGTAGCAAACAAGTCGCTTGCGAAACCGACGCCCAAACGGTTGGCTACGGAGCCATGTTGCTGGAGTCTGCGCTGGCAGTCATTGTGATTTTGGCTTGCACGGCGGGGGTCGGGATGGGTGCTCTTTCAAAAATCGAAACCGCGGATGGCGCGAGAATTGCCCAGTATCAAACGGCTACGGATACCAATGGACAACCCGTCGTTGGGCGTGCGGCTTGGCGGCAGTATTATCGGACCGGAGAACATGGAGGTTGGAGCAAGCAGAGCCTCAAGCACAAATTGGCCGCCTTCATTCAAGGCGGAGCCAACTTCTTGACAGCGATCGGCATTCCCTTGCAATTAGGTATCGGAATTGTCGCGGTCCTAGTCGCCAGTTTTGCCGCCACCACGTTGGACACGGCCACCAGACTGCAGCGGTACGTGCTGCAGGAGTTAGGCAGCAGTTTGGGATTGCCGCGAGTCGACAAGTACGCGGCGACCGCCATGGCAGTCGTGGTCGGAGGTGCTATCGCCATCTTCGCAGGCGAAAAACCAGGAGCCGGAGGCATGATGTTGTGGCCGCTGTTTGGTGCCACCAATCAGCTGTTGGCGGGGCTGGCACTGATGGTCGCGACGTTTTATTTATGGCGCCGAAACAAGGCCATCGCTTTTCTGGCTTGCCCGATGTTAATGATGATGCTGGTGCCAGGATGGGCGATGACCCATCGCCTGATCTACGAATGGTATCCACAAAGAAACATCTTGTTGATTGCCTTTGGGGCTGGCATCCTATTGCTACAAGTCTGGATCTTTGTGGAAGGCATTCTGATCTGGAGAAAAGCCCGCGGTGTACTGGAACCTCAGCTGGATCCGCTGCCGCCGCTATCGGCCGCCGAGGGAGGCGGTTTATAAGCGGCGGTCAGCTAACGGGTGCTTCATTTGCCCGCTGAGTCTGAAATCCCTGAGATGATCCTTGATATGTTGGTGCGCTCTCAAGGAGCGAACGTCTCGGTCATTCGAACGAAGCGCGAACCAGGGAATTCAACGGTACTGATTCGAACAAGTCCCTTGTGAAACGCATTTCCGTGTCCGGGCAGTGCAGCAACGAATCGATGTTGTCATCCGATTCGGACAGCATCAGGAAATTGGGGCGACCTTCGACGGCGACGACCGGCTGGTCATAGTGATCGCTATCGCGGCGCACAATCTTGGCTTCCGTACCGCTCTCCAATTTAACTCGACCGCCAATGCCATACAGCGACATCTGATTGATCAGAGCCCGCACAATTTTGGGATCGAACAACTCGGCCTGGCAGTTGTAAAGGATGAATGCGATGGCATCATGAGGAATCATGGCTGGACGCCCGGCGCCAGCTTGGACGAGCGACAAGTAGACATCGACAACATTCAGTATTTTCGTCAGGCGATGATGGCGGAAGGCGGGCAGGCCCTTGGGATAACCGCTGCCGTCTGGTAATTCATGCACCTGAAGAGCCAAGATCCGGGCTTCGGTTGGCACCGACAGGCAATTCTTGACCAGTTCATCGGTTATCAGCGGATGCTGCAAGTACTCGGCCATCTCATCAAAGCTGAGTGTGATCGTGGGATCGCGCAGACGCTTGGGCATGGTCAGCAGGCCCAAGTCATGAATCATACCGGCAATGCCAAGCAGTTTGACGTCATCGTCGCTGTACTTGAGTTCGATGGCGACGGACATACTTAGTAAGCACAGCTGGGCGCAGCGGTTGCTGAGCTCGGTTTGGGTACCGAAGTTGATCGAGTCCAGTGACTGGTCGGAATCTTCCACGACCATTTCCGCCATCACGCCACAGGTGGAACTCAGGTCCGCGTCTTGTATTTTCTCCGGCTGGGCAGCCAGATTTGCGATCTGTTGGATGGCGCGATCGACCGTTTGAGAGAACCGTTCTTGTCGTTCGGTGTCGTAGGTGTCGCGGCTGCGATCTTGGCGGCGGCCAGCTAGCCCGTGTCCGGCGGGAACAGGCGGCTCAGATTCACTGCGTTGCTTCTTTCGTCCCCGGCCAACTCGCGGCGGTTCGACCCGGACGAAATCCTG
>JANQOL010000688.1 GCA_028289675.1 Pirellulaceae bacterium | reverse complement strand
ACCATTTGACGGCTTCGGCATCATCCTGTTCGGCGCCCTTTCCATTGGCCAACATGTCGCCCACCAACACTTGCCCGATCGCCAGCCCCTGCTCGGCGGCCTGTCGATACCACTGTAAAGCTTCAGCGTGATTTACCGGCGACGCAATCCCGTTGTCGCAGCATTTGCCGAGAAGCACTTGGGCCTCGGCATCTCCCTGGTCGGCGGCTGCTCGCCAGCCACTGATTCGATCCTGAGCAAACGTCTCCAGAAACTTCGTGAGTGTCTGGTCTTGATGCCACACCTTCAAGAATTCTCGCCAATCCAAGCGAAGCGTCCGTTCGCTTGGAGGTTGCCCTTTCGGTTTTTCGACTTCCCCACATACTTCAGCGATTCCGTGGATCAAGCGGTCTACCTGACTCTTGAAATCCGGGCCTGATTTTACTTGTACCGCGTTTCGGAAAGACAGTTCAGCGATAGGCTCAGGCAACTCGGACGGTTTCGGAACAGGTTGATTCCCAACGAGGACCGGGATGACAGGCATGTCTTGGTCTAACGCGGTTTGAATTTCCAGCCGCACAAGATCGTCAGGGTCATCGAGACGCCTCTGCCCCTGTTCGTCGCAGGCGTGGAGCCAGTCGTCTCCGATGATAACAACAAGTGCGTTGCATTTTGCAACGGATGAAGTGATATAGTTGGGGAAGTTGATTCCAACAGGAATGGAATCAGTATCAAAGAAAACGGAGTCCTTCCCATATGCTGATATAAATCGGTCACAGATTCTTCCTGCCTCGCTGGCAGCATCTTTTCGACGGTAAGAAATAAAGACAGATGGCATCGTAGGCTTCAACTTTTGGGAGCAGACTGGTAGCAGGTTGCGGAACACCGTCCTAGCTGATTGTTATTTTTAACAAGAGGTTTCGCTACTACGACTGTGCATCCACTTTCCACGGTTGGGTCGCAATTCGTTTTGTCCTTATTGCCCATCGTTTCACGTGACATTTTCAGCATAGCAAAAGCGGCTACCAACCGCATCCGGCGAACTCTGTACGTCTCTGAACATACCGTCGTGTCGATTTGGTTGTTAGTGACACATGACAGTTCGTCCTTGGTCATGAGCGCAGCCCCTCCGCGACCCACCAGCCGCCATCGCTTTGACCGCGCCTCTCACCGCCTCAAGCTGCGATCGGTGTGTTTCACCGCTGGCGGTTGGCCCAGCTGATTGCCCAGCCGCTTCCAGCGTTCGGTTGATGCAACGTCGATGCAACCGCATGCACAATGAAAAGTACGAAACGCGCGTCGGTCTGGGGCACCGCGATCGTTTAGAGCGGCTGGCCAGAACCTTGGGCGGTGTCTCCTCAACAGCCGTGCCACCGTTGACGAAATGATAGCGGAACTGGCAGGCGTACCGACTTAAGTCGCGAACACACAATCGCACATGCCTTCGAGCGGCTAAAGGAAACCAATTGAGTTTCGAGGCACCAGGCGAACATGGCGAACCTTTTGACGCCATCGGGGTCTAACGATTTGCCAGTATCGTCAAGACCCTCACGAATGTTGGCATACGAACTGTGCAAACCTTCTGGCATCTACTTGGGTGACCGGCTTTTGAGGTAGGTCAGGCGCGAGTTGAACGTGGGGCAGAAATAAGGGACATTCTATAGAATTTCCTCTTATGTTCCTTTCGCATTTTTCGGTCCACGGGTGCAACAGCCGGTCGTAAAACTCTTACCACAGGGTCGCCAACCGGAGCAGATCCTGTGATATTGGTCTTACCTCGGTCGTCGCCGGGTGAAGTATTGAAGTCATGCTGCTAAGGAAATCTCACATTACGGAATCGTCTGACAGAATTTGTGATGAATGCGGTAGTCCTTTCTTCGGGTCCAACGCGACGATGTCCGGGTTGTGTCGCGAATGTGCGTATTGGATCTATGGCAAACCGCCTTGTCATCATGAATTCTCGGACGGTGCGTGTACTCAATGTGGCTGGAACGGCT
>JANQOL010000685.1 GCA_028289675.1 Pirellulaceae bacterium | reverse complement strand
GTGGATCTGGCGTCCGGCAAAGTCGCCCATCAGTTCTCGCCCGTCGAATTGACAACTCCGGAGGAGGACGATGACGCGACGCCCGCACAGCGACTGGCCGGCAACGGACTCAGCGATGCGGCCAGCGATTCTTTGGACGCACAGCAGGAGCTCGAGTTGCTGCCCAAGTCGAAATTGTTGGACATCCAAGTGACCCCGAACGAGATCCATTTTTCGTCGGTCGACGATTACGCTCAACTGGTTGTTGAAGCACGCTTTGCCGGCGGTCAGGTTTGCGACGTCTCGCGCTTGTGCAGCATCCAGCCAGCCATTAGCGACGACAAATCGCTCGTCAGCATTTCGCCCTTCGGGATGGTGCGGCCACAGCCCGGCCAGTCGGCTGGCGAAACAAAACAACTGTCGATCCGTTTTCGCGACGCAACCTGCCATGTTTCGCTGTCCCTGCCTGAGGTGACCCAGCATCCATCCGCTGATTTTGTGCAGGATGTCAATCCGATTCTTTCGCGTCTGGGGTGCAACTCGGGAACGTGCCATGGGGCTCAAAAGGGCAAGAATGGTTTCAAATTGTCGTTGCGCGGCTACGACCCTTACGAGGACATTCGGGCGCTCAGCGATGACCTTGGTTCCCGACGATTGAATACCGCAGCTCCCGATGCCAGCTTGATGCTGCTCAAGCCCTTGGGGACTGTGCCTCACGAAGGCGGAGTGCTGCTCACCGACGATAGCGTGCACTACTCGGTGTTGCGTTCGTGGATTGAAGATGGTGCACAGCTGAATGCCCAGTCGCCGAAGGTTGCCTCAATCGAAGTCTATCCGTCTCAACCAGTGATCGAACTGGAACAGGCCTGGCAACAGTTTCGGATCGTTGCCCGGTATCCGGATGGCAGCACGCGGGATGTCACCCATGAAGCGTTCATCGAAAGCGGCAATAGTGAAGTGTGCCGCAGTGTCACTGGAGGCCGAGTGCAAGCGCTGCGGCGCGGAGAAGCTCCGATCTTGGCCCGCTACGAGGGTGCTTACGCGGCGGCCACCGTCACGGTAATGGGCGATCGAGATGGCTTTGCCTGGCAACCAACCGATGCGAACAATCGCATTGATGAGCTGGTCGCCGACAAGTGGCAGCGTATGAAAATATTGCCATCGGATGTTTGTGAGGATCATGAGTTTCTGAGGCGCGTGCGTCTGGACTTGACTGGGTTGCCTCCAACAGCGGATGAGCTCAAGAACTTCTTGGCCGACGAACGCCCGTCTGGCTTGAAGCGACGAACCAAAATCGAAGAGCTGATCGGCTCGGAAGACTATGTTCAGCACTGGACCAACAAGTGGGCGGATCTTCTACAAGTCAACTCCAAGTTTATCGGACAAGACGGTGCAAAAGCGTTTCGAGGCTGGATCCAAGCAGCGATCGAAGAGAACCGACCGTACGATGAGTTTGCCAGGCAGGTGATCACGGCCAGCGGCTCCAACCAGGAAAATCCGGCCGCCTCGTACTACAAGATTCTGCGCGACCCGGATCTGATCATGGAGAATACGACGCACCTGTTCATGGCGGTGCGATTCAATTGCAACAAATGCCACGATCACCCGTTCGAACGTTGGACGCAGGACCAGTATTATGAACTGGCTGCGTTCTTCGCGCAAACGGCTTTGAAGAAAGATCCCAAGAGCGGCAACCAAAAGATCGGCGGCACGGCTGTCGAAGGTGCCAAGCCTTTGTACGAGGTGGTGTACGACAATCCCGACGGGACGATAAATCACGTCCGTACCGGCAAAGTGGTAGCGCCTCAATTCCCATTCGACTGCGATTACGAGTCGGCGGACGACGCGACACGACGCGAAGAGTTAGCGGCCTGGTTGACGTCGCCCGACAATCCCTACTTTGCTCGCAGCTACGTCAATCGACTGTGGGGTTATCTGACCGGCACCGGCCTGATGGAACCACTGGACGATATCCGGGCCGGGAATCCACCAACCAATCCCGAGTTACTTGAGCATTTAACACGCGAGTTCATCGACAGCGGATTTGACTCGGAACATGTGATTCGGCTGATTTGCAATTCACGCACGTATCAACTGTCAGTGGCAACGCATGATTGGAATGACGATGACAGCCTAAACTACTCGCATGCCAAGGCTCGCCGGTTGCCTGCCGAAGTTCTCTACGATGCGGTTCATCACGTCACGGGGGCCGTTTCGAAGATTCCTGGTGTGGAACCGGGCACGCGGGCCGCAGCGTTACCGGATGTGGCGGTGCAGCTGCCAGATGGCTTCCTGAACAATTTGGGGCGACCCGTTCGAGAAAGCGCCTGCGAATGTGAACGTTCCCATGATCTGCAACTGGGACCCGTCATGGCCTTGGTCAGTGGTCCGACCGTTGGCAAGGCGATTTCCGATCCGCAGTGCGCGTTGCCCGAACTGGCCAAGGCGGATCTCAATGATGAGGAGTTGATCCGCGAAGTCTATCTGCGAGTACTCAGCCGCGCGGCCAGCGACGAAGAGGTGGCGGCCATCGCGGCTACCGCAGACCAAATCCAATTGGACCACGAGCGGCTATCCCAAGAACTGCGGGAACGCGAAGCGTGGTGGGTTGACCAACGCAAGCAGTTGGAGGCAACTCGATTGGAAAAGCTGGCGTCCACAAAGCAGGCCGTCACCGACCGCGAAGCGTCCATTGCCGACGAGCGCAAGCAGATGGAGCAACAGCGTTTGGCCAAGCTGAAAGCCGCCGAAGCCGCCTTGGCCAAGTTCGCCGATGGCAAGAAGACGGTAGCCAACAAGTATCTTGCCGATCATCAACAGGCAGGTAACTGGTTCCCATTGGCCGCGCATTCCTTGAAGTCCTCGAACAAGAGCAAGCTGAGCTCGCGGCAAGACCGTTCCATCGTGGCGGACGCGCCGGCAGGTAAAGGCACTTACACCGTGACGTTTCGGACACCGCTGCAGGGAATCCGCGGATTCCGGTTGGAGGCGCTCGGGCACCCGGATGTCACCGGCGGAGGTCCAGGCTTCCCGAGCAACGGAAATTTTGTGGTGACCGAGATCGAAGTGAGCGCGGCGCCGGCAGGACAGCCGAAGCAGGCGCAGGCCGTTAAGATCGCTGCTGGCAAGGTCGATTTCGCGCAAGGCGGCTTTGATGCCAAGCAAGTCTACGATGGCAGGACCAAGGATCAACGCGG
>JANQOL010000678.1 GCA_028289675.1 Pirellulaceae bacterium | reverse complement strand
GGTAAAATTCTCATGGTCTACCCAACCAAGTCTGCTGTCCTTGGGTATTCGCTCGTGGACAGCCCGCAAGCTGATGCTGCTGCTTGCCAGCTACGTTTTCTACGCCGCTTGGAATCCACCGTTCGTTTTGTTGCTTTGGCTGTCGACGCTCGTCGATTGGACATTGGCCAAGCGACTGGTGCGAGTTCGCGTGCCATGGGTGCGGGCTTGCTTGCTGGTGAGCAGTTTGGCCACGAACCTCGGCCTGCTGGCATACTTCAAATATGGCGGATTCATCATGGAGAACGCCGCTTCCCTACTGCAAAGCCTGGGAGTTTCCTGGCAACCTTCAGCACTGGACATTGTCCTGCCGGTGGGAATTTCGTTCTACACGTTTCAGACACTGTCGTACACCATTGATGTTTACCGCGGCAAAATGCAGCCGAGCAAAAGTTTTCTCGATTTCGCGCTTTACGTTTCTTTTTTTCCTCAGCTTGTCGCTGGGCCGATTGTCCGAGCCGATCATTTCCTGCCTCAATGCGAGGCGCCTCCGAAGGTGGATACCCGAGCTATCGGATGGGGCCTGTGTTTGATGGTCGTTGGCGTGTTCAACAAGTTGGTTATCGCCGACGCCCTCATGTCGCCGATCGTCGAGTCGACCTACACCACCGATGTCCAACCCACTTTTCTAAGTGCCTGGGCGGGAACATTCGCTTTTGCTACCCAGATATTCTGCGATTTTGCCGGCTACTCCACCTGTGCGATCGGTGTGGCCATGTGTCTTGGATTTGCACTGCCAGACAACTTCAAATTCCCCTACGCGGCGATTGGTTTTTCGGATTTTTGGCGGCGCTGGCACATTAGTTTATCCAGTTGGCTCCGAGACTATCTGTACATTCCGTTGGGCGGGAATCGGCTCGGATTTACCCGCACCTACGTCAACTTGATGCTGACCATGCTGTTGGGAGGTCTATGGCACGGTGCTTCCTGGAATTTTGTTATTTGGGGAGGCCTCCATGGCGGCTACCTTTGCCTGGAGCGGATCATCAATGTCATCTGGCAAGGACTCGGGCTGTCACGCCTAACGCGGACTACTAAAGTTCTCGGGGTGTTAACCACTTTTTTACTGGTCAATATCGCCTGGGTCTTCTTCCGTGCCAAAACGCTGGCTAGCGCGACATCAATTGTCCAAGCGATGTTCACCTTTTCATTAGACAAGGGAAGCCTGTCTAGTATGGCTCTGGTCACTTCGATGGGAGTGACTTGTTGTATGTTGGCAATTCACTGTTTGCTGCGCGACCATAGTCTAGAATCCTTGGTTGGCGGAATGCACCCCGCCGTTTTTGCGAGCACCATCGCCGTGATGATCTCGGTGATTATCGTTTGTGCGACAACCGGTCAAGATCGTGCCTTCATCTATTTCCAATTCTAAAGACCGCATTCCGGACTTGAACTACGTTTGGCTGTGGTGCGTGGCGCTGGGGCTGGTGGTCATCGTGCTGGGTGGGTTGGAGTGCGGATTGCGGAGCATGGGGTACCGACCCTCTGTCGTCGACGATATGGACCTTTGGTGCCAGCAGCGAATGCACTGCGATCAGATGGCAACGGACAGGTCGATCCTCTTGATCGGCTCATCTCGCGCTGCTGCCGACCTCGACCCCGAGCTGTTGGCACAACTAACTGGCTATGAGGAAACGATCAATCTGTCCGTTTCTGGACAAGGTTGCTTCGCGATCCTTCAAGACACTGCGGAGAACACCGAATTCAATGGGTTGTTGTTGTGTACCGTCAAACCGTCGCAAATCCGTGTCAATGAAGACCAGCAACCGTGGGCAAGCTACTATCACCGCAACTACAAGAATTTGGGGCGTGTTGAAAAGCAGATAAACCGTTCGATCAAGACGTTTTTGCAGAGCAAAAGCGTTGCTGTGAACCCGCCGCTGATGGCATTGAAACGATCCTGGGAATACGGGGAATTCTGTGCGCGGGGACAGGTCGGCACGCCCAATCGTCAGACCAAACTGCAATACGATCGGCTCCCAAGCAAATACATGCAGCGTATTCGCCGCAGTCGGGTCGACCAGCAACTGGCTAGATTGGACGACCCTCGTCCAGTATTTGCGCATTGGAGAGAGAACCTGTCGGCGTTTGACGCGGCCGCTGCCAAGATTGTCGCTCGTGGTGGCAAGGTCGTTCTAGTACGCCTACCCACGACGGAAGAATATCTGGAAGTCGACCATCAACTGTACCCTCGTGATCCGTTTTGGAAGGCGGTGGAGCAGTCGCCCAATCTGGAGGCAATTCACTTTGAAGATGTTCCTGGAATGACCGAACTGCACTGTCCCGAAACGTCGCATCTGTCTGAGAACAGTATCGAGAGCTGCACCAAGATACTAGCCAAAGAGATTAACGAGCGTAGTTGGTGAGCGCGAAACCAATTCTAAGCGGGCTAGTTGTGGTCTGGTTCGGGCTGTTGGGCGGAACGAATTCGATCTGGGCGCAGCCCCACTCCATCGACAATCCCTACTTCATGGTGCGGGAGTGGAAAGTGTGGTCGATCGACGATACTTCTGAGGCGCCCCAAGAACTGAAATTTGTTAGCCCGGGCAAGCGACTGTTTCCGGCGGAGGACGGTAGCCTGTCGTACGATACTCAACCGAATTCTCGGGCCGGGTGGTGGGATGACGTCTATGTTAGTCAGGACAATTTTCACAGTCGCATACGTCCCACCTGGACCGGCAGTGACGGACAGATGATTTCGATTCGAAATCAGTTTCCGGTGCTGAAACGTGGGTATTTCAAATTCACGGTCAACGGAACTCAGGTGCGCTCGCCGGCATCTGCCGAATTGAAACAGTTG
>JANQOL010000656.1 GCA_028289675.1 Pirellulaceae bacterium | reverse complement strand
ACGCTAAACGATACAAATGCGTCATATCCGTACGCTTGGGCAGGTTCGACGCCCGTCGCCTCCTCCGACGTGGCCGAGTCGAACCAAATCTGGTTGTCTCCAGTTCCCTCCGCCACTCGTTCGATTGCGCTTTGAACGTAAGGGATGATTGGCGATGGAAGGTTCGCCATTGAACGAAAAGATAAGTCATCACATTTCGCGGGTTCGAGGTTCTTCAGGGAGCCTGTCCACCGATCAACCAGGACGAAAAAGTCGATTCGAGACTCTTGAGATCGACGATGACCTACGCCCGCGATACGAATGTTATCGCGATGCGCGTTGAGATCGGTCTCCTCGCGCAACTCACGAATGGCTGCGTCCAAGACATCTTCGCAAGGCTCGACATGGCCGGCAGGGACACTGTACATCCCATCACAAAACCCCGTCCCCTTGCGGCGCAGCAGGAGAACGGATTCCTCCCGAATCAAAATCATGTGCACGGAAACGGGGAATCCGCTGTGCCCGCGATCGGCCGATCTGCTTCGCCAAAGGCTTTGAATGGTCATATGGATCTCAAGTCGCGGCCTAGCTTCCCTGCTTTAGTAGTCCCTCTTAAACAGCTCCGGTGGTCGGTGCTGCTCGGCCCAACTATTGAGCATTTTGGTTGAGTCCTCCGAGAGCCCCAACCGCCCCACCAACGTGCATGCTCTATCGACTTGCTGATTGATGATGTCGAAGGTCCTCTCCTGCGCGCCGGAATTGCGAAATGACTCTTGGATGTCAAATGGATCGACGTCATTTGCGACCGCGTGATCGCCAAGCAACTCACGAATCATGGCGATCGGGAACGTGTCGTATCCGTTACTGAGGTCGGACAGCCGACCGCGCCAATTGCTGTACAGCGCGAAGTCGTATACGTCGTTTCTCAATTGACCGGCAATTCCGAGGCACGTGCCGAAGGCCACTAAAGTTTCCGTCGCGCCGATGACCCCCTTTTGCTCAGCGATCGGCCCCATGGTGGCAAGTGCGTAGGCACCCGTGTTTGTCTTCTCGGCTGCGTCTTCGATGAGGCATTGCGTTCCACGAGTTCGATTCTGCGTTTCGAGATCCAAGCCGAACGTTCTCAGCACTCGATGGCTCGACTGGATCAGCATATCGTGCATGGTTTTGGTGACCGAATCCCGGAGCTCAAGTTCGAGTAGCCGAGCCGCCATGCAATGACATGCCGCCAACGCGATGTGTGTCGACGAGACTGTCCGCTCGACACCAAAGCGAATGTGCGCGGACTCCCCATTTTCTCTCCGAGAATCCCTGTCGACGATATCGTCGATGACTAGTGCCGCACAAAAAAATAGCTCGGAAAACGCGCCAACCAGTGCGGCAGCATCGATATCGAATCCTTCGTTTTCCGCCACGATGACGGGAAGCCCTGATCGAAACTTGCGGTTGATTGCAATGTCAAGATAGTAGTAGATCGGTTCCGCTGAGAAATCGTCTGGCAGGAACTCCCTAATCAGTGGCAGTGTATGCGTGCGGAAGGCAGCGTCAAATTGTTCGAGGAGATCCATATGATTCTCAGACATCCGCGATTGATTGCAGGGGAAGGATTCAGTTTTCAACCGGAAACGTGATCGTCGACCACGCGGGCTACAGCCACGGCCATTTCATTCCTCGTCGTGCCGTTGACGTAAAGCGAGTCCGTTGGAGGGTCTCCGACCTCGGAATCCAGCTTGATGAAAACGGTCACATGCCCGATCTCGTTGGCGAAAGCAATCTCTTTCGCGACACTCGAGCTTTCGCTTGAATTGGTGGACCAAAGCACCACCATAATGTCGCTGATACTAATCAGTTGTTCAATCGATGTGTCCAACCGCGTCCCCGTAACGATATCTGAATCGTCTCGAATCGGAACGTGGCCGCTCCGGCAAACAAGGCATTCGAAGTAATCGGCAAGCGAGGCATCTTTCCGGCTGTAAGAGATAAACAACTTGCCTCCTGAAGCCTTCGAGGTTGAGATCAGCTCCTCAAATTCTCTTCCGGCGCCCGCTAGTGTCATGAACAGGCCCATCTTCTTGATGCGTTTTCCGCGGCTGTCGATCGCCCGGGTGAATGACGTAATCTCCTTGCGGATACCCGTTGCGAATGCTTGCGAAGCCTGCAGAGTGATGAACGAAACCAATAGAAGTGCGAGCGTTTCGTTCGACCATGTGCCCGCGAGCACATTTGTATCAGCGTCGGAATACGAAAGGACCCGAAAACCGGGAATGGCGGCGCCCAATGCAACGCCAGCCACCGGTAACGCGGAATACCACGAAAGCTGAGGTTCTAGAGTGCCGATCGATTCACTAACAACCCATGATGAACCGTCTTTCCTAAGCTGTGACGCCGCGATCAAGAGCATCATCGTGCCAATTTCCCAGACAACAATCATCCAGGATTGCGAAGCCCGCGACGTCAGTTCTTCATCGTGATAGACCAATGATGTGCCAAGGATGACAATGAGCCCAAAGTGCAACCAAAACAGAGTCGGGCGAAACAAGGACACGCAGGCCGAAGAAAGCAACGTCGCGATGGCCGTGAAGTAGATCAATACACTCTTTAGGTGTGCCAGATCACTTGACCCGCTAGTCAAGTCGTCACCGGTCCGCATGAAGACACTGGCATATGACATGGCTGTGGAAAAACTGAGTACTGCGACCAGCAAGAGAATTGCGAACGCAGACAATGCGATGTTGATAGGCTTGCTCAATCGTCGTGCGCCAGCCCCAATAACGTTCGCGGCAAGCAGCAGCGTTAGAGCCAGGAACACGAGGTATGGAGACGCAAGGACCAAGTATCGAAAGAGACTGATCGCCTCGAACGATCCTTTGAGTAAAATGTGAAAAACGACGTCGTAAATCACATCGGAGATGAACAACGCGATAACGACAGCCCTGAAATGCCATATGCCAAACTGTTTGGGCTGGAAGGATTGCGGCTCATGCCCGAGCGTGAAAGCAATCGTGCCAGCGTAAATCAGAGTCTGGAATGCGAGATTGACGACTCGGTGATAGACATTTCCATTTGGGTCGAGCGTCACGTAATGAAACAATGTCCAACAAACAAAAACAATGAGCGCGAGCACAAGACAGCTGGAACGCGACCAGCGTTTTGTCGACGACGACTCGCGATCGCTCTCGCCTACGTCATCAATCTGTTTGTCTTGTCGTTGGCTCATGGATTATCGCTGTGTAGGTACGAACGGCAATCGCTTTGCCATCATCGAAAAAGTCAATGGTATAGAATCGCTCCACGGGACAGGCAATACATAGCCTCCACTCGTCTCGATCATATTGGGTGACTTTTGCCACTCGCACCAAGAGTGCTCGCCAAAATGTTCAACCCGAAGGTTCGCCACGGTCATGGCGCCGAATAGTTCGGCCAGGCCATGGCACCATCCAACGCGACGGTTGTGGTTCGTGTTCTGTTGGCGGTCGGCGTAGCTTCCCCGGGCAATCTGCTCGATCCGCGCACCTCCCATGAGTGGTGAGGAAATTCGCAGAACACCCCGTTCAAGCTCTTCGGTTTCCAATGAAATTGAGAGTGGGTGTTCGTCCACAATGATCAACCGTCCGCCTGGAACCAACGATCGCGCCATACCCTCGATCCATGCTTGAATATCCTTTACCCATGCAACGGAGCCATGTGACACAACGACAATGTCGAAAGCAGATTCCAGCGACGCTGGAATCTGGCATACGTCTGCACAAACCCAGTTGGCGGACAAACCCAATTCCTCGGTCAGATCCGAGGCGACATCAAGTGCGTTTTGCGAAAAGTCAAGTCCGGTCGTCGTTGCCCCCAGTTGAGCCCAAGAAAGCGCATCCACGCCGAGGTGGCAAGGCAAGTGCAGCAGCCTCTTACCACAAACATCACCAGCAAGCGATCGCTCGAGATCGGACATAAGAGGCTCACTCTTGCGTAGCTTATGTATTTTCTTCCTGTAATGATCTGAACGTGCGTGATGATGGGCGCGTTCCTCCCACCACGAGTGATTTGTTCTGCTATCGGAATCCATCTCGGTTCCCGGATATGAATGCACTGGTACGAAGATTGATTCCGAAAACGACGGATGGCATTCCTGCGAATCCGGCGGCGTGTCTCTCGATCCGCTCAAGCGAATCAGGACAGTTTAATTCCGGCATCACAGGAACTGACGGTGATCTTTGAGTTGCGACACATCTTCGGCGATTACGACGAAGTATCAGCTACTTGAGCCCCCTTGCGGACCCGTGACTTGTCGTAAATGCATCGTATTCTTAGTTTTCTGCTTTCCGCGAGTTCAGCAATCTCCGGATTCACCAGCTTCATCGCAGGGCAATGTATGTCGGATTTGCAACTGCACACTCGACATTCACTTTCCGCAGCATCGTTAGGTATTAAGCCACTGCCTGTCCATGTAAAGGAATGCGCATTAGGCGCATCAAAGAACATTGCACACATAAAGACGCGGCCATCGGGAAAAACCATCAGGTTGTCGCGATTCACGACGGAGCATCCTCCTATCACCTCCGTTGGTTCAGCAAATGTCCGCTCCACCCGAATATCCATCGGTAGTTGCGTCGAATAGTCATCTATCCTGGAAACTACTGCATGCCACTCATCAACATTCAGCACGCTTTCCTTCGCGGCAAATCCGCGACTCGTTACGTAATGCACATTCACGTGCTGAAATCCCAAATCCGCACATAGCTTTAGCACGTTCACGGCATCATCAACGTTACTCCGCTGTATAGACAGGATGCCTGCAGTCGGAATGTTTAACTCTGACGTGAGTTCAACGCTCTTCATGAGTTTCTTGAACGTTCCGCGTCCGCGAATCTTATCGTGGTGAATTGGACTTGAACCGTCGACACTCATGTAAACGCTTAGGGGACCGTTCCGGCCGGCACCTTCGAGGAAGCGTTGAAATGAACTTTGTCCGTTGGTGACAAGCCGAGGGTGCATACCCAGGTCTCGCACCATCTTCACCGCTTCTTCAATATGCAGGTAACAGGTCGGTTCGCCGCCCAAGAAAGTGATCTCTTTCGCTCCCCACGCCGGCGCACGGGTCAGCAGGCCTTGAAGGGAGGCAAAGTCAAAATGTGTTCCCAAGTCAAGGCTCTCGCCTACAAAACAATGATCGCAGCGCAGGCCGCATTTGTAGGTTACATATACATCAATCGATGGAACGTTGAGGCCAAACTCTCCATCGTCAATTTCACCCAAGCTCATCTGTTCTCCTTTCCACGCCGAGCCGCGGAGTTCTGCTGTGCGTCGGCGAATTCATAGTCACCATCTCGTACCCGAAAAGGATTAGTTTGGGTAGACGCTTCGTAGTCAGTACGAAATTGATCTCCCCAATACGACAAGGCTGCTTCAATCCTTTCAAGATAGCGTCGCGGCACAACGGCTTCCGTCTGAGAAATGTTGTCAACTCGAAAAGCGGGACTCGATTGATATGCGTAGACGACCGAGGATCTGACGCCATACGCTCGGTCCGTAACATCAAGTCGTTTGTAACCCTTTTCACGCTGATCGAGACAGTGCAAGACCGCGTCGGTTATTGGGAGAAATACGCCATTGCAGTCGGTATCGGATTGGTCCGCGACGTCCAGGAAGACAGTACGCGCAATCGTTTTTTGCTTATCACCGCTAAATCGGCACCCAGTCACATATCGCCAAACTCGTTTCTTTCCCCGAAGACCGCCCACCACAACGGAGCTCGAATCCAGACCGGAGCGCATAGTTCTGGCTGCGCTTTCAAGATTCATCAGCGAACCGTAACCAAATAGATAGATCTCCAATTTCTTCCACTCCCCGCGCGACTGATCTTCAAGCGCAAAGTGCCTTCTCCGGGCGGTCGATATGCAAATTCCCGTAGTATCCTCGATTTCAGGCGAAGTTCATAATTGCGACGGTTGAGACGTTTCCCAAAACTGAACGTGTCGCAATCAATCGTTTGCGAGTGTTTGGCGTGTGCGGACGACACAATCGAAAATGTTCCTGCTTGCCAAACTGGTCGTTCCCGAAGGCTCAGCTGCAAACCTGGTCTGGTGAATACTATCTCCACTGAATCTGGTTCGGATCAGTGAGCAGTGTTGGCATTGACTCAGTCATTTCTCGCATGGGATCAACGTCGGCGAGTGGGCCAAAGGAAATGCCCGCGAGTTGCTCGATCTCAACAATGGGTCGCTGGCTATTTTCGTGCTGGCCGAAGACGAACTCCTCCTCGCCAATGAATGAACTTTGATTCATGGTGTAACCCGTCGCACACAGCTCTTTCGTCTCGTCGTGGATGAAGGCGATGATCTTCCAGAAGCGGACGGGGATCTTAACGTCGAAACGGATCGGATCGTCATCCTGCAAGAAGGGGCCGGTGAAGACGCAGATTCGCATGTCATCTTCAATTGCGTTTTCAAGGGCGTAGTCCTCCAAGCTCAACCAAACGGGGGCGTTAAAGGGTTGAATCTGTGGCGCAGCGTTGGTGACATGCATCGAATCGGTGTTTCCCTGTGACGAACTTGTGCCCCAGGAAGGATCGTTGCGGCGTGTCATATGGCCTCGACTGAACTTTGGAGGGTTGCCGTAGCACTCTTTCTTGATCTGCAACTCCTCTGGGATTCGGGGGTCGAAGCGCCAGCTCTTTCGTGAGTGGCTTTTGGGTACACTGCCATCGATATTGCACGCGCTGTATCGAAGAAGCCGTCGCTCACCTCCCATTTGTACCGAGAAGTTGCGGTAGTCGAGCACATCAAGAGTCTTGCCATCGAAATCGAATGTCACGATATCATCAACGTTCTCCGTCAACTCTGGTAGCGGCACGACGATCCCACTTCCCAAAAACTCTGGGGCGTAGCCGTTGCGGTCAACGTAATCTTCGGGTCGCGCTTCGGTGATCTCTTCGACGTCGTCGTCAAATTGTGCCGGCGCAACTGGCAACGGAGGAGCTGATGTCACATTGGGTGAGGACACGGCTGACGATACCTGTCCCAAGTCGATTCGCACGCGAATCGGAATCGTCGCGTCGATTGATTGCCCTGCTACTGCGAGTTGCGATCTGGCGCGAGATTGGAGAGAAACTAAAGTGCCGCCTTCGTCGCTATGCCGAGGTTGACCGGAAGTCGGACGGCGGCGAATCACATCATCGAGTCGTTGGGCGACGATGTCGGCGGGAACGGCATGGTTCTTTGTGAATAGTGTGCCAGCGAAATGCAGTGCAACCGCGTCGCCTGTCTTGAGCGAGACAACTTCGCCGCCAGAGTTGCCGCCGAGCGTCGAACAATCGTGAAAGACCCGATTTGATGTTTTGCCGATCACCATGCCGGGCGCGAGCCGCTTCTTGTCGTAGCGATTGTTGAAGATGCGATCCATTACGTCCGGTTTCGGAAAGAACGGGTCACGTGCTGGATAACCAATCACAGCGACCTGTTCACCTTCCGCCACAGCGGTTGATGCGAGGCTGACGGGGTTGGGGAGCTCTTGGCCGTTAATGGGCTCGATCCGCAAGAAGGCGATATCTGGTCCGCTTGGCTTTTCGATATGAACGATCTTGAACACCGGAAACTCGTGGCTGGCGTCGTTGTCGAATTCTTCCAGGAAATCAACGCCTGCACTCATTTTGGTTCCGTCGAATCCCGGGCGAAACAGAAAGCCATCGCCACCGACATGACCAAAGACCTCCGCAACATGTCGATTCGTAACGACAATGTTGTCTTTGAGTAGCCAGCCTGTTCCCAACCAATCGACGCCACGCGGATGATTCGCAATCTCGATTCTTCCTACCGCAGGAATGTGCTTCGCAAGCGTATCCATTGAGTTCGAGAGACGATCCTTCCATATCTGGCTTTCGATTTCGTCGATAGCCAACACTGCCTCACCTTGCTTCACATCGAGCACTGGCCGGCCCTTGGTCAGTACGATCGTCTCCGGAGTCATCTCGACTTCGGCTCCTGGTGCCATTTCCAGGGTGGCTCGCTCGTTTACGGTCTGATCAAACTCACTAGCGATTTCCGGATCGGACCGCTTAAGTTGCTCAAGGTATTGATCGAATGCCGGTCGCTTACTCATTTTGATGCTCCTCTTTGGATGGCCAAGAACGAATGGGTGAAAAACAGAACTGCGATGTGATCGGAGAAAGTTGCTGACGGCTTTGCCAGGAACGGCCTGGTTCTTTGCCAGTGCTCTTCCACTAACATGAACACCGCAGACTTCACTGGTCTTCAGGTCGAAGATTGGTGAGCCCGAGTTTCCGCCAAGCGTACTGCAATCGTGCAGAAAGTGTTGTCCGCTGAAGTCGATGACGCCACCAATTGCTGCGCGCTTGACCGCGAAGTTGTCGCCGAACACGATCGAGATGAATGCAGCTCGGTTGCGTGGATCTTCGAGCGGGTAACCAACAACGGCAATCGGCGTCCCGAATTTGATGTCGAAAGCGCGTGGGCAAAGCTGGGGACGATGGCTGAGGTCCAGGTCCGTCGTGTTTAGCTGCAGCAGCGCTATGTCGAGGAGAGCATCCATCGCTATGACTGCCTCGATCCCGCATGGCTCGCGTCCGGTCGCCCCGTAGTACCCGAAAAACTCGGCGATTGCCTGGCCAGATTCCAGCCGTCCAGTACCGTAACTCAGTTGATCGACGACATGTGCCGCTGTGAGCAGCACACCGTCACCAACGATAAATCCAGTGCCGAGCGGTGTTCGGCCCGATTCACTGATTGCGTCGGGATCTTCCACGCGATCGAGTCGTGCAATGCTGACCTGAGTTTCTTTGAGCCGCTCACGAAAACCGTCCCACAACTCAGCAAGCGGATTTTTCTTGTCGGGCAACTCTGTTGGCCCATTTGAATTGCAGGTCGGTGCCGGTCTCAACAGCCGGATCGAATACTCAAGTGCAGCAAGTTGTTTTGGAGAGGGCTCCTTGCCTTCGATCAACAGTCTTCGAGCTTCCTCCGCATCTTCAACCAACTGCGCCGTTCGAGCACCGATTATTGCACGCCGACTCTCGAATATCTCGCCCGGTGTTTGCCGGGCGAAAGCTTGAACGGCACGTAGTCGTAACAGTTCGTATTGGGAATCGTTTGTCATCGTTCAACTTATTGGTTCTGGATGCTCAAAAATACAATGACAGCCTTCGCTTTCGACGACCCGCTCGACCAAGTCGAAATATCGATCAACTTTCGGGTGCCTTGAGTTTGGGAAATCAACAAAATCACTCGCAACGGCTACACGAATGTCCTCACCAGGTAGTGGAACACTGACATGAGCTCGACGCTTTCCGGAAGCGTCTTGCCAAAGGGAAGCGTATGCACCGGCGTATCGGTAACGATACAGGGATGTCTTTTCCGCGATATCCTTGCCCTGAGTGCGAAAGAAATCTTCACAAGAGTTTCGTTCGGCTTCGAGCTCGGTTGTATTTCTGTCGTTGCGGAACGCACTACTCAAATCTTCGATTGAAAACACGTCCAGCCGTTTCCATCGCTGGCGATCCCGGTCTGCAAAAGCTTCCTTAACGAAATTGACTAGTTGTCCATTCGTCTCACCCAGAAAAATGATTTCTTCAAACTCTTTCAACAGTTCAACGGGCGGGATTTTCTTACCGCCTTCCGTTACGATCGTGGTAGCGTCTCCGGCTCTTTCCAGGCTAGTGATTTGACTTCTAAATCCACCGTGCGAACTGCGCAAGACTTCGCGGTTTTCGCCTGCGAGTGAAATCGCGACAGCTTCCGAGACATTGTCAAAGGTCACCCAAAATCGACCCGCGACCGATTCATCCGCCACGAGATCACACCCACCATTCAGTCCCCTTAGTAGTGCGTCAACAAACGATGAGTTCGACGGAACACTCTGATACGGTCTGCCCGACCAAAGCTGAAAGAAGTCCGCTGTTCCACTGGTCGCGGGATCAAGGTTGATTCCTAGTCGAGCTGGATCCAGTCTTTCGTCTTTGGTGCGACATGCGTCTACAAAATAGAAGTGGTTCCCAATTCCCAGGCATCGCGCGAGCAATTTGGTCAACTCATTAACTTCAATACAGGCATCACCAGAGATCCGAGAATCGATGAAATCTGACGTAAGCAAGATACTCAGGTCTTGTTCGAGTCTCGGGATCATTAAGCCATGACCGCTCAGGAAAACAAACAGCTTCTCCGTGTCGTTGTATCCCTGCCGAACTAAATCAAGAATGGCTTTCTTGACCTGCGCCGTAGATGTGCCGTGCGTCCTAAAGGGAGATTCGTCAGACGAGCAATACAGGATGTGCCTTCGGTCGACGCCGAGGTCATGTTGCAGCCACTGCGCAAGTTGATTCGCAGCCGCGATCGTCCCTGGAAGTTGTTGTGATGTGGCGGTTGAATTCTCGTAGTGTTCAACAGCCACAATCAAGGCCCGGCTTGTCATTGGTTCAATTTATCTGAAGTTTACGTAAGGTGCTGAGCATGAAAAAATCGGCAACAGTTTTGACTATCCAAAAACAATAGGAGCTCCTTCCCGGGCAGCTTGTTCGGTGGTATAACTAGCCGATTGAACGAGTTCACGATCGGAATCGAACAGACGAATGACGCCCGCTTTATTGCGCAATGCGCCTTCGCTGGTTGGAAAGACAAATTTGAACAAATCACCGGGAGATACGAATACATCTGAGAATGTGAACGATGTCCCGTTGGGCGTTACCAATCGATACCCAGCCAGCGATTCACGTTGATCGGAAAGATTGATGATTTGGACAAACTCTCTTCCACCTTCCGGATTGATCGCGTTTACCATCGCGGCGACAATTTTGAACGTCGCTTCATCGCGAAGTCCACTACCACCACTAGAATCATGTGCGTGGTCATCATCGCCAACCGCAATGTCAGTCACATCTGCTCGACGAAAACGTGGGAAAAACGTTCGGATCGAGTTAGGAAGCCCATCCAGTCGATGTAGGTCGAGTTGATATTCGGCACCGTTGATTTTGGTGATCTTACCGCTGGGAGTTCGGCACCGAACCAGTCCAAGTGCGATGAGGCACTCTGGACTACAGCCTACAAAGAAACCGCCGATTGGTTTGGTCAAAGTCTTTGTACCACCATGGCTTCCTCCGCTCGTACCATCTGGGTTGCGATCGCCAAGGGGAGCGGTCCACACCAGCGAGAGCGTCACAACCTCCGGGACCAGGATCCCCTTGGAAGGCTGCTGGGAGTGTTGATACTGCGTGCCATTGTAGTGCACCCGATCTCGCGATTGATTGCCACCATCATCCAAAAAGTACTTATGCCAGTAGTGATAGCCACCAATTTTCGTTGGACTTGAGGATTGCTCCCCAACAAACACATGTTCAAAACCAGACGCAGCATCTTGACTCCCAGACGAGCCCATTTTGAACCAAGTTTCCTTGATCATACCTCCGAGCATGTCATTGGAGATTGTAAGGTCAAGTCGATCCTGAAGGATCTCTCTGGCGCGTTGGATCGGCGGTGTCGGAAGGATCGCGTCGATGAAATTGAGTTCCTCTTGAGTTTCTTCTGGGCGTACGGTTTCAACCGCGCTGCGTAAGAGCGCGTAGTTGTCAAACAGAGCTTGGCACAACAAATAGGTTCCAATTTTGGAAGGCGGAATCTTGACTTCTTTTAATACTCGATGGTTTCGCTCAACCGTTGCAGATTGCTCGTCAACGATGACATAGCCAACCGCACTATCGTAGTTTTCGCCAGGTCTTACGGCGGGAACACCGTTGCCACTTTGATCGGCGTCCCAAATTGACTGATAAACGTGGTCCATTTGCATTGTCCTGCTTAGAGTGCGTCCCATTAACATGGAGCGGCTATCGGCTAGTAACCCCAGCGATCACACGAGCAACTCGGGGGTCGGCGAGGTAACGCTCGATTGCATGAGGTTCATCATCGTTTTCGATATCGGCAATGTTCTCAATGTTTGGCAGAAAGGTGTCCGCATTCAATTCTTCGGTAAGAGCGACAATGTCCTGCGGGTCGGTTAGGTTCAACCACTTCGTTACACCCCCCGGAAAATTCCTGGGTGGTGGAACGATCTTTGTTTTGATCGCATTCAGGCCAAGCGGCGAACCCACCGTAATGAATAGCGGTACGTCCGTGTTCTGGTTGAGTTCTTTTGCCAAGATCCAATAGGCGACGACAGTACCTAACGAATGCGAGATTACGATAGCGGGACCAGACCCAATGGCGGGCATCACGATATCGTGCACGGCAGCGCGAACATTGGGACGTTCCAGATACGCCTTGACATCGGCAACAACCCGGTCGAGTACCTGATTTGTCAGCCACGGGGTATTGGTGTCCAGGAAACTCGCGACCGCATGAACCCATCCCCAGTCCAAAGGCCCGCGTTCGGTGACTTCCAGCCCCTGTTCGTCATAAATCCGTTCTAGGTCCTCGTCAGACAAGCCGCGACGCATAGCCATCTGCCGCACAAAATCCGCTACGAACGGGTCGAACGTCTCGTGCTGTTCAAGACCACGATGAGCCACACTCACAGTGGTGCTCGCTGACTCGGTAAGTTCGTCCAACTTGTCTCCATAAAAAGGAATTCTGATTTCGCCGAATGATGGTTCAGAGATCCCTGCACTTGAAAAGCCTTGCTTCAACCCCGGAATCCATTGATCGCGAATCTCGTCGGCAGAACGTCCACCCTGAGCCCGCCCGTGTATCAGCACTAGATCCATGTCAATTTCCCTTCGTTTACTTGGTTGAAAAAGTCGTTACCCGTCGATCCTGCGATCGTCGTCCAAAATCCCGGTACGAGTGAGTCCCGGACGTTTTGTAATATCGGGAACTTCTCCAGATGTGCTGCCGGCAGGCGTAGCCAACCCTGGGTCAGCATTGGCCAAGCGGGAGCCACATGCGGAACAGGATGATTTGACGTACCAACGAGGTTTTCGATTTGCTGCTGGGTGAAGTTTGCCAATAGGGCAATGTCATAGGGGATCGCTTGCCCCTTACGAACAAACCAATCCATCATGTCCACGATTTGGTCAAGTCGGTTGAGCTGGTCATATGCGTATGCGCCGATCACTCCAAAGATCGGGTTGTGATGCTTTAGCCTTCGAATCCGACCGGCGAGTCCCGCAGCGTCGTCGATCGCAACTTCAAAAAAACCGTTGCGGGCACAACGTGTTACGATCATCTGCAGTGCATCCAACTCGTCACGGGCTGAGCCCGAGATTCTCGTCTCAGGATCATCGAATTGAACCAGATCGTAGTCGTAGTCTGTGCCGTCGGCTGGGGCATAGCTAAGATCAGAAATCGTGGGTCGCGTGCTCGACGCATCGGCAACCCTTATCGTGCCGACAAGCCCTTGAAACATGGGCACCGGAAGACAGTGCTCACCTAGTCGGACGGCGAGATTTCCCGACCTCGTCCCTCGAATGTTCCATCGCCCATCCTCAACGAACACATCGTCGAGCAAACCAGGATCTGCGGCCACCTCGGGTGTGCGTGATTCAGGTAGGCCAAGTAGCGTGAGACCAACTCGCGTTTCGAACGTCCGCCGACCATGCGTTTGTGCCGCTTCAATGAGCTGACTCTCGATGTCCTCACGAACAACTGGGGTTGGAACGGTCTTCGGCAAAAGTTCGCCAGCGGCAAACTCCTGCAACTCAGTCCCCATTTGCCTATTTACGGGATCGTAGGACACAACTCGATACACGCCAGGCTTTGGAGCCTTCGGATGTATTCCACCCTGTTCATCGAGCACTCGCGTAATCGCAAAATCAGCCAAACCCACGTCATCGGTAGGGCTTACTGCAAATGGTACAGATTCTGGTTCAGCGTCGTTTCGATCCCGCGCGACAAATCTACCGAAAGTTTGTGAGTGCAACTCAAACAGCGGCATTGGTTGTTCCGCTATGAATTCGTATGGGCCCTCTGCTGTAGCTTTGTAAAATAACCCCGATGGGCATGGAAAGTTCGCATCTGGTCCCGATTGCTGACCGACCTCTTCCCAGGTAGCGAATCGGTGCAGCAACAATTTGATCGTTGTATCTGCGGCGGGATCACCGTCGAGAAACTCCGTGCGAACGTGGACATCGAATATTGGGACATCGCCGACTTCTGCAAGCGGTTCGTTCGATTCGAAAATGCAGTCTGGGCGTTGCGCATATCCACCTGGAATAGCTGCGCCGGCTGATGGAACTTGTGATTCCAGATGCAAGCGAAGTTCAGTTGGGGTCACCACCATCTTGTCACCGTCGACGCTACGTTTTTGGACGGAGGGAACTTCGCCGCGCAGCGCTCTCATCAACTCTTTGCTAAAAACTCCATATGATCTGGCGGCTTCCTCGCGTTCACGTACCTCCAGTGCTGCTGTAGATGGGCCAGCTGCAAATAGCCTGTCGACGCTCGGTGTAGTTGAATCAACATTCCGTGGAGGCAGAATAGCCGTGGCAGATTCATAAAGCGCCATACTCAGCGCGTCACCAGTTGTGCGGCAAGCGTCTGAAACGATTATTATTCGCGGGATTCCGCAGCGCCTGGCAAGCTTCACCGTACTGTTGACGTCGATAACATCTGCTTGACCGGCACCATCACGCTTCAGCAGCCAGTAATCCCTTTCCAAGCTCGAACATTCACCGTGACCAGCAAAGTAGATCCATAGGGTTGACAAAGATTGTTGATCGACTCGAGGCGTGATCGCACCCGCAATATCGATGGCGTTGAAATCGCCAGTATGCTCATCAGTAAACTGTTCGATATCGTGACCTTGCGACTGCGCCCAAGCTTTAAATTCACGATGCCCTTCATATGCACCGGGCAAAGGGGGTTGCAGTCCTGCGCCCCTACCAACGCTGATAACGACGCTCAGTACATCGCTCATACTGGTAGCCTCATGTTTCCCTGCACAATCAAACCGTGTGTGGTTACAATGGGTGGTGTGTAGCCCTTCGGAGGATTATGACGGTTCAACTTGCAGATGCAAGCTTCTTCGATGCATTTCGGCAGCCCTTAACTGAAAGAACTCTAATGCGGATCACGTCACGCGAGTACAAAGTGATGCTCAAAGCTGCGTTGTTTAGGGAACGAAAGGAGGAAGTCGCTCGCTTCATGGAAGAAGTTTCTCAAGTCGCTGCCCGTCATGAGATCAAGCTATACGGCAAGCTGGCGACCTCCCGAGATCAAACAGTTTGCTTTCTGGACACGCCGGATTTCACGCTGCGCAAGAACGGTGTCGTCTTACGGAAACGCCAAATTATTGATACCGGCGAGTTTCAATTCACGCTCAAATTTCGCTCTAAGGATCGCTATGTTGCACAGGGACTGGATCTCTCCTCCGACAAGAGGTTCAAGTCGAAGCCTAAGTTCGAAGAAGACATTGCTGCAGTATTTCGAAGTCGTTTTTCTCAGTCCAGCACGATCACGTTGCGCGATTCGGAATTACCTTTCGACGGTCAGCATCCGAGAAGTATCGATGACGCTTCATCATTGTTCCCATTCCTCAGCGCGCTTCGACACGACGATCGGACATTATCCTTGAAGACCAATTTGAAAATCGTTAATGGACTGACAGCCTATGAGCGTGTTTATTCAGGCTGGCAAATTCGGCTTTCAAACAAAAAGGCCTCCGTTGCCGTAATACTCTGGACCACTGGACGCAAAGGCCGCCCGTTAGTTGCCGAATTCTCTTTTCGCTACAAAGACAAGCACGAAGAATACTCCGCCAAACTCGCCATGACGGCTCGAAATTTCTTCTCAGCTATTCAATACCTTGATTCGTGCGCACCAACCTTCAATACGAAGACCCGATTCGCCTACGGCGAATTCTGCAAGGATAAGTAGTCTTCTTCGAAAATAGCGAGGCCTGAAATGAGGATTTTTCTTTCGCACCGCAGTCGCGATAAGGCGCTTGTTCGGGAGTTCAGGAGTAAGCTCCCCGGCTTCCTAGATACATGGTTGGACGAAGAGAGTCTATCGTGGGGGCACTCTTTAACGGGTAGTCTTAGGTCGACAATTCAGTCAGGTGTCGACTTTCTTATCATGTTCTTAGACCAGGACACCCTGTCTTCAGACTGGCTGCAATCGGAGCTTGCCTGGGCCCTGGAACGTGAGCGAGAGTTGGAGCGAACATTCGTGTTGCCAATATTGTTGGAAGATACGTCAGCTGTTCAACTGCCTTTGGAGCTAGCCAATCGCTTGCATCTTCGCCTAGCCGATTTCAGCCAAGCCTCGGTTGAATCCCTCGCGGAACGAGCAACGCTCGCATTGTTTCAATTAGTCGCGGAGAGTTTTTCAACGCTTCAGCTTGAAGTTCCAAAGCGAGAGTCACTCAAAGAAATCCAGGACCAGTTGAGTGCCGGACAAGCTCGTTTGCTTGGCATCGTTGCGCAGAAATGTGGAAAAGGAGGTGAAGTTTCCCAACGCGAAGTTGAGCATGAAATGGGACAGCCGCACGCCTCAGCCGAACTGTTTTATCGCCTGGAGTCGCTCATCACACAGGGCTTTCTCGCGAAACGCCGCATTACATCGGATGGTCAATTCTCATACCGTTTGAGCGACGATTTCTCGACATGAGTACGCGATCGCATACGCCAAAAAGTCACTTCTTTATATCCTGTTGTGTTCGCTCTTCAGGATGTTGAACTCGCGATGCCGATTGTTTGGAATCCGGAAAACAGAAACTGAAAGTGCATAAGCATTCACCCAAAAGAAACTCAGGATTTCGATTCGACGCGGCATTATCGTTCGATGGGCGCCATCGAGAGAAAGCTCGCATAATCGCGAAAGAACTAAAACGTGCCGGGCTGGCTCGCTTTCTAGATGAGGAGCATCAAGCCGCACTGTGGGGAAAAGACGAGAGTGAGTTCGAGCGAATCTACGGACCTGATAGCCGTTTCTTTATTCCGCTGGTGTCAAAAGAGTATGTAAGCAACATTTGGACACGGCACGAATTTGAGCTCGCTAGGCGCGAGGCGGCAGAACGAGATCACATTTACATATTGCCAATTCGAGTTGACGACACGCCATTGCTAGGGTTGCCTGAGGGCACGCTCTACATTTCCTACGAAAAAGTTGGTCCGGAGAGAATCGCAGAGTTGGTGAGACAGAAGGTCGAGCAGATATTCGGAGATGTAAAGGGAACGGTAGCCGACGGCTTCTGTGTGCTTGAATCGGATGCACGATTCGCTCTCGGGATCTTGGTGACGGCGGCCTTTCCAAGGCAAATTGAGTATTACAAAAGGCTCTTGCCGTCGATTGCCTGGGACGAAATCGTGCCTGATCTTGAAGCTCTTGGCTTGATTGACGATGCAAAGGAAATCCCAACTGCCACAGAGATGGCAGAGCAAGCGTACCCAGTCGAAGCGAGCGAATACCAGCTGCTGAATGAAAAGTGGATTGACTTATTGGAGCCTCTGCAGCACCACATAGACATTGCTCCTGCGCTTGCGATCCATTTGATGCACGCCGAACGGACCAATGATGCCGCTGAGTTACTTGCTGAAGTTGCTACGGGAATCGAGCTTGGCTGGTGGAACGACATCTATTTGAACGCGTTGGAGGCGATCGTCTTGAAGAGGCTGTCGTCTCTACCTAAGGAAACGAAATTCAAGACACTAAACGGATATGGCATTTGCCTTTCTCATGCTGGGCGTCATCAAGAGGCAATCAAGATCTACAAGAAACTGCGAGCGTCTGCCAAGCGTGCTTCAGATGACTACTGGATCGGCCAATCACTGATCAACCAAGGTGTTGCTGAGTTTCGTTCTGGCAGCCAGGATGCCTCAATCAAGCGGTACGAAGAGGCGAAGACTCTCGGAGAATCTATCGAAGACTGGCAGCTAGTTGCCCGCTGCCTTGGCAATCTTGCGGAATCGTTTCATGGAACTAACCCTGCGAAATCTCGCGAGATGCTTTCCGAAAGCATCAAATTGAAAAAGAAGGTGAATGACGAATATGGCCTAGCCGCCGCCGAGATGCAGATCGGAAATTTGGAAGCAAGCATTGGTCAGCCGGTAGAGGCGATCCCACATTTTCGCAAAGCTGCAAGTCTGGCAGCTGCTTGTGGCGATCGACATCTAGAGTCCCTAGCGATGTTCAATCTGGGCAACGCCCACTACGAGCTAGGACGAAACAAGAAGGCTATTTCGTACTATGCAAAGTCGCTAGAGATCGCAGAAGAGGATGGATACGACGATTGCATTCACTATGCAGCGATCGGGATGGGGAGAGCCGCATTCGGGTCAGGGCGACTCAGTGAAGCCAAAAGTGCTTTTGAGATTCTGTTGGAGTCATCCGAAGATGCGGGCGAACTCGAAGACCAAATGTGTTCGCTTCACGGTCTTGCCGTGATCGAGAAGATCACCGTTGGCGAAGCATCTGCAAAAACGAGTTTCTCAAAAGCCCTTCGCTTTGCTCGGTCAAACGAACTCTATGATTGGTATGCTCGATGCATCGCTGACAGAACCCGTCTGTGCGAGAATAGTGCTCTCGGATCGGCTGACCTTGGCGTTGTTTCCCGCAAGGCGCGGGAGCTTGCGAGAAAAGGTGATCATGCGTTTGCTGGCCACCTTTATTTTCTGTTGGCCCGCCATTTGGCTGGCAATGGGGAAGCGTCACCCGAAGACGTTGACCATGCGTACGAAAGCGCATTGAACTCACTTCAAGAATCAGATGAGCGAGACGAATTAGTTCAAGTGCTCCTTGAGTACTCCGACTGGACGTGGCAACACGGGGAGTTTGAATCTTCGATCGATCTGATGTGTCGTGCAGAGTTACTGGCGATCGATATCGAAAACATGGGGCAAGCGTGTGAAGCGGCTGACCAGATCGGCGTGCGGATGCAACACCTAGGGCGGTTTGAAGATGCTGTTGTGTGTCATCAAAGGGCGGTTAAGTTAGCACGCAAATGTAAATTCGTCTCAAGCTTGGAGGCTTTCCTGAACAATCTCGGGGAGGCGTTGAGGCATACAAAGAAGTTCGAACAAGCAGAGGATGCTTTTCTTGAGTCAGAAGAAATTGCTTCGGCAATCGACGAAGAGTCCGTGATATCAACGGCACACAATCGCGCTCTCACGTACCAGGATTCGGGAGACCATGACCGCGCCGAGTCACTTTTCAAACGACTTCGCGACCAATCAAGGCGTCAAGGCCTTTGGAAAGAATATGTCAAAGCGATCGAGGCTCTAGCAAACCTCGCGTGGGTTCAGCGAGACTACGGACTTGCCAGACGCAGATATGTTGACGCGATCAAGGCCGCGAAAAAGAGAAAACTAAAGGAATCGCTTCCAAGACTAGCTCTGAATTTCGCCGAACTTGAGATCTACCACGGTGAACCCAATTTGGCGGTTCGGGAACTTAAGAAGATTATGCCGCAGGTTAAGCTCGCGCCTAACGAACATCTATATCACCAGGTCCTTGGTCGAGCATACGCAGTGGCAGCGAAGCCAAAGCTGGCAATAGAACCGCTCAGAGAGGCGACTGAACTGGCCCTTGCGACAGGCGACAGTGAAAGCGGCTTACGAGCATTGGGAGAGTTGGCAAACGCACTTGAACAGCTGGGTCGAACCGATGAAGCTGTTGAGACACTCGAGCGGATCGTCGAGCGAGAACCCGATCCGGAAATGAAGGTCGCAGCGCTGGATCAGTTGCTAATTCTACAGCTCTCTATCGATGACGACGCGGCACAATCAACGTACGACCGGGCTTTCAGCCTGATTGAAAAGCATGACCTAGCAGGCGGCAACGCAGACATTCATCTCACGATCGGAATTCACTACTGGACGACCAACGAAGAAGACAAGAAGCTGGAAGCGTTGCAATCGTTTGTTATCGCGGTCACACACGCGTTGATTCATGATGCGTCAGATTCCAATCGAGCTGAGAATGACAGCTTGTGCGGTGAAGTAAATAGCGAGATTGTTCGTTTGCTAACTCATCCCGACACGGCTGTTTCAGAACCAGAGCTTGCTTCGCTGGTTGACGAGGTTACCGCGTGGGTGAATATGCAGATCGGACTGAAGTTTTGGCGGAAGACTGCTTTGACTCCGATCTTGCTCGCACAAAACCTCTTGCCGTTGAAGGATCAGCCAAGGAACTTCATCAATGAACTTGATAGGCTCATCGAATCCGGGAAATACTTCAGTTAGACTTCCACGAAGTCTTCATTTGAAATAACCCTCCTTGAGGAACACAAGTTGAGAAGTCATTGCCTGCTCGACGTCTTTCTTAGGCACGCAAGCACTTCGCTTATCCGTGTGGACAACAAACTGCTGTTTTCTGAGAATGCAAGCCCTTTATACGTAGCAGTTCAAACTTGATCTGACAGCTGTGTGAACATAGGATGCAGCTGTTAGATCAAGTTTGAGCCGCTACAAACTAACCCATGGTCAACTTTGCATCCGTGCACTGCAATCGTGGCTTAACCTATCCTTAGGCTCCTCACCCTCTTTTGAGTTTAGCAATCACCTCATGCCAGCGGTCGGGATATTCGTAGTGCAGCGACTGCAAGAGCGAGAATAGGGTCGTTCCAATTACGCCACTTCGCGAACCTTCAACGTGATCAAGGTGATACTGTTCGACCCAAGCACACACACCCTCGATTGTGAAGTCGATGGGAATGCGGACTCCTTCTGGATTCAGCGGCGGATAACTCAATAATTCATCAGATGAAACTGGCAATCGAATTTCGCCAAAGACAAACGGAAACTGAGTGCCCATCGTTCTGGCTAAACCGAAGATGGTTACTTGCTCACGAGTCAACGGATATTTCCCGGTACATTCCTCAGCAGCTTCGCGCATCGCCGTGTGAAAGGGATCGTAAACGCCGTTCGCGTCCAGGTCTTCTGGCTGCCCGTCACCACTGACCGCAGGCTGGAAATCACCAGGATTCCACGCCATCTTTTCGCTACGTGTGGCAACAAAGATCTTGCCGTCATTTGTTACGACGGACATATTGGCCGCGATTGGATTCGACAGCCCACTGTCAGAGAGGTTCTCCAAATCGCGCCCGTACTTGAGTTCAATCGAATTTCCATCAGGAAGGATGTAGCTCCTCGACTGATTTGTCAGCCTGGTGTGAAAGTACTGCGTCCAACCAAGCTTGAGTCGCATCGGCTTATCGGAACCACCACCGCTTTGGTTTGGTCCACCGAAGCTATAGTCGATGAGCCGAACCTGTGGACTGTTGTAAAACTTCGCCCCTCGCGCATCGCAGTCGACTTTTGCCGCCGCCAATCGTTGGTCAGCGTTCGAAGCAATGTCGGCAGGCAGCTGGAATTGTCGATCATCGCTCGGCCCGTCGCAGATGATTTCCCCATCGCGATAACGAGTTTCGCCATTCCCTCCGGCGAATATTAGTACTTGAATCTTGACATCACCGACCTGGTAGTAGGTGTGCCGATGCCGCCGCCGTTTGTACTCGTACTCAATGATTCGCGTCAGCTTACGGTCTCGATCCGAGGTTAGATCGAACATCTGTTGATCAGCGAGGTCTGGATGTAAAGATTGCCAGCTTGGAGTCGGCTTGACCATTAGTGGAAGGATACTCTTCCCTTTCAGGTCATCCCGATCCATAGCTGCAGCAAGCTCACGTTTCACCCAATCCGATTTCACGGCCGCAGGGGAAAGAAGTAAGATAAACTTCTTGCATGCGGCGATTTCATCGAGAATCCGCTGCGAAATCGACCCACCGCGCATCGATCGACGATCGAGAAAGAAATCGATGTAGTGCAAACGCAATAGTTCCACAATAGCGTCAGCATCTTGTTGATCAGATCGATCGTAGCTAATGAACGATTTCATTGGTCTTCGGATTCGAATACAAAGATGCAGACGTTTATGCAGCGATTCGCCGGATTTTACCACATCACAGACACCAATCGCTCATGCTACGCGTCGTTCTGAAGTTTTACCCAGAACGTTTGGGGGAGCCTTCGTACAGGTAGTTCAATGGAAAAGTATGACTTCTTTATCTGCTACAAGCATGAAAAGGCATCGGAATTTGCTCGCAAGCTTGAAGCTGCGCTCAAAACGTATGCGGTAGCGTGGTGGACTCGCCCTCGCCGCGTTTTCCGCGATGAAAACTACGTGGTTCCGAACAATGACCTCCCCGAATTCCTGAAAAATGCGCTGTGCCAGTCGCAATACTTGATCTTGCTGGCCTCTCCGGATGCGGCACGATCGAATTGGGTCAACGACGAGCTACAGCATTGGTGCAACGAATTGGGTCGCACCGACAGTTTAGTCTTCGTTCTCACAGAAGGACATATTTCGTCAGAGTCAGGAGCTCTTGACTGGTCCAAAACTGATGCCCTTCCTGAAAAAGTCCTCCGTCCTCACCTCAGCTCGATTCCCTATTTCTGGGATGCCACCAAACTATCCATATCCGAGCTCGATTTGCAAAATCCAAATTTCCAAAAGGAAGTCAATTGTATCGTCGCGCGATTGTTAGGGATTGAGCCGGATGAAATGCTCAGTGCGGAGATCAGTAAGCATAGACTGGCGCTACGGATCAGGAACGTTGCAGTACTCCTCTTGTTTTTTCTCACCCTGCTTTCAGCAGCGTTTGGAGTTTTTGCCCTGCAACAGCGAGGTGTCGCGTTGAACGCACTCTCTGCTGAAGAAGCGGAACGTCAACGATCCGATGCTCGACTCTATGAATCCAATCGACGTCTGGCTGTGTCGATAGCATATCAAGCAGAGCTTGTCCGGAAGACGCGGCCTGTTACAGGTCTTCTATTAGCATCTGAGGCTACCAATACTTGGAAGAATAGGCAGAATCATTCTGTACCAGAAGCGACTAGGGCTCTTCGACAGTCTTTGCAAGAAGTTGGTGGCCCAGGCATCTTCCTGAACGGACACAGTCGGCCAGTTTCGACTGTCATGTTTAGTCCGAGTGGTCGCCAGCTTATTACTGCTAGCTATGATGGCACAGCACGAGTCTGGGATCTTGATGGAGAGTGGGGCTGTCGTGTGCTGATGGGACATAGGAAAGGAATTGGTGCGATCGCGATTTCTCCAAATAGTCGTTGGTTGGTTACTGGAAGCCTTGATTCCACAGTCCGATTATGGGACCTGACCGAAGATGATCCCTCCCAATCGTCTACGAAACTGCGCCATCGAGGACTCTCACTATGGCAATCCGGGAATGCAGTTTTCGTGGTCGCGGTGAGTGCGAATGGCCAGTGGGTTGCCACGGGAAGTACGGACGATTCCGTGTTTTTGTGGGACATGAAGTCAGAAGATTTTGCAACACCAAGGTATATTCTTCTCGGCCACAAAGATGTCAAGGCTGCGGCCTTTAGTAAGGACACTCGTTTTCTAGTTACTAGCAGTGATGAAACGACACGGCTTTGGGACTTAACCGCTCCAACTCCGAGCCTACCATTTCGAGAGTTAGCCAAGTGTGATGTGGCCGAAGTTGTCGTTTCGCCGGATGGTCGCTTGGTTGTTACAGCGAGTGAATCGGAGCTTAAGGTCTTCAATCTCTCCGATGAGGATCCTTTGGCAGCACCTCGAATACTGCCTGTGGATATCGGAGAAGTCACTTCAAGTGCAATGGACCAAAACAATTTCCTTGTGACGGGGGGTAGCGACCACTATTGGAGATTATGGGATCTTGCAGACACCAATCAGCTAACGCAGTTGAGATGCGTCTCCGCACGGAACGAAGCAATGGATGATGTACTTCTAAGCGGCTATTGGATGGTAACTTCGAAGAAGAAGGTTTGGGACTTGAGAGAGTCAGATTCGGATACAAGTGCTCGAATGTTTTCGGCTCATCAAGGCGGCACAGTTGCAGCCGCTATCAGCGGAAATGGAGAGTGGCTAGTTACATGTGGCGCAGATGCTACGATACGATTGTGGCCACTGCACAGTCGGCTTCCTGAACGCATGTTGCCCGGCAGCACTGTCTATACCGGCAAAATCAATATTAGCGAGGATCGTTCTCTATTAGTTACGGATGGTGATCAAGTCGTAAGAACGTGGGACTTGTCGGCAGCTAATCCATGTAGCACTAGCCGTGTTGTTTTTAGGGGCCAATCTGATGTTTTGGCGACAGCTGTAAGCCGAGACAACACGATGATCGCCATCGGGACTGCTGGCGCAATTCGCGTTTTCGATTTGACGACAGATGAACCACAGATGCTCCATCTATTAGATGATCAAGGCGCTGTCGGATCGCTCGCGTTCAGCAAGGACAATCGGCTCATAGTTGGTCGAGGAAACGACGTCTCTGTTTGGGAACTCGGAACCCAAGCTAAGTTAGAACCGTTGTACCGGCTCAATCATCCTGGCGGGGTTCAAAATGTCAAGCTAAGTTCCGACAGTCGTTTACTTATGACCAAGGCATCGGATTCCGTCAAAATATGGGACTTAATGGCGGAAGATCGCACAACGGCGCTTTTGCAATTTGACTGTAATGAGCGTGAGGAGATGCTCTCGGCTACAATGAGCGCCAACGGCACTTGGCTGGTCACGAGCACTTCGAATCAACTGCAAGTTTGGAACCTGGAAGAGGCAGACCTAGGCGAGGAACCGACACATACCTTAGCTGAGGTTAATTGCAATGTAAGCAAGGTTGCTATCAGTCCAAATAGCCGGTGGTTGGTAAGCGGTGGCAGGAACTCCGAGGCACGCTTGTGGGATTTGAAGGCAGAAGATCCATCCAAGGCGACTCGTGTGTTGCAAGAACATGATGGATATTTGACCGCTGTGTCATTTGCTCCGGATAGTTCCTGGTTTGTAACCGGAGGGTATGACTCAGCGCATATTTGGTCACTCGAGAGTCCAGATTTCGGCGAGCCCTACACCGTACATGGCTACCCAGGACAGTTTATTGCGGTAGAAGTAAGTGAGAACCAAAGATGGCTTGTAGCGGGCTCATCCAATCACAAGATGCAACTCATTGCGCTCAATGAAGATGATCTCTTAGACGACGCGCGACGCGTTGCAGCGCGCGATTTTTCTGCGAGGGAATGGGAAGAGTTTTTTCCGCATGAAGAGTACCATCCAACTTTCATAGATTCGGGTCTCATCCAACTGTATAAAGCAGGAATACCTCGGTCCTTGAGGTTATCGCGAGGCAACAACTGAATCGTGACTGCTGGCAGTTAAATGCCGAGTTGACAGATTATGAGCTCGTCGATGAAGTATTGGCTCCCAACTGACAACACAAGCAAGCATTTGGGAGCAATTGCTCCTGGGCATCTCGGGATCCACACTGCCGAACTACCGTAAACTCGTTCCATAGAATTCGCGAAGTGCTTAGTTGGCCCTGCAGTGGGGAAAGCAAAGCGGCTTGATTCACCCCGGTCATCAGGAACAAAAGAGGGGAGTCAACTCAAGTTACCAAATCGCCGTAAGTGCTTCGTACTGCTCAGCTAACGGCTGAAGGGAGGTCAACACGCCATCCCAGAAGAGTTCAACTGGTGTCTTGTCGCCCCGACTATCTTTCGAAACAAGCCTTCGGCCAACAGGTCGAAGGGCTTTCTCATTGTGGGCACTAGAGTTGCGCCTTCGAGGGTGCAGTTCAAAAACACGATCTCGAGTATCTGACGTTTTTCGAACACCTCCCAAGTCCTCAAGGGAAAAGCACAAAGCCGACGGCGCGACGCAACATGGAGTTCCTCCTGCGCTTACTTTCGGGGGTTGGCTTTCTCGACCGGTAACGTCTTAAATCTTGCGCACAAATTTGAAAGGTGGTCCTTGAGCTGCTA
>JANQOL010000651.1 GCA_028289675.1 Pirellulaceae bacterium | reverse complement strand
AGCCGTTGTCTTTCAATACTCGTTCGGCGATCGGTGCCGCCGTACAGAACCTGATCACAGTTGCCGCGGACGGAACGTCCCAGCGGCAGATGCGGGAATCGGCCTTGGGATCCAACGTGGCCTGCGAGGAACGGCTGGCGATGCGCGGCGGCAGATCTCAGTCCGACGATGCACTCGAAAGAAACGCCCGGCGCCAGACACCCGATTCGACACGGTGATCGCCCGGTTGTATCTCCATGAGGCACCGTCGTCTGAGCTTTCCATCAATAGAATCCGCCGCCACTGAACCCGCCGCCGCCAAATCCACTGGCAAAGATTCCACCTCCCAAGCCGGGCTTGCCCTGTTTCGCCAGTTCAAGGTCATTGGCTGGCAGTTGCCGCCGACGCGCGCCGAACAGTGCCGGGCGCCGCGAGAGGGGGGCCAATTGTCTGTCGTCGACCGCGGGTTGAACTGCGAGCGGAGTCGCTGCATCCGGGGGGTATCGGACAGGGCCTCGACATCGAAAAGGCGTGCCCGCGATGCAAACGTTCAAAGTGCAAGGCGATGCCTAGGCTTATTCAAAGAAAATAGCTGCCACCTACTTGCAATTCAATTGCAAGTAGGTAGACTCGCTTTCAGTTTGAGATGGGGTTGTAACCCCGCAAACTGCTTTCGTTTGAAACCTAGCCGCAATCTCAAGGACTGTGCGAGTGGCGCCCGGTCGGCAAACTTAGGCGCGGGGGGTGGCGGCAGCGGGTCGGTCGGTGGCCGATGCTCGGCGTGCCGGGCGAAGCCAGTTGCATTACACCAGAAATTCACATTGGCATTACTTGCAATGAAATTGCAACTAGGTAAGATCGGTAAATTAGCGCCCAGTGAAATTGCCTAGAACTCCGTGGCGGCAAAGTCCGTAGTCCCTAGCGGACGGCACGCATCGGAACTAGCTCCGCTGTGGTGTGTGAGTAAGGCGCGGAAGCGGTCCGACCAGCTGACTCTCGCCGATCACCGCCGCAGCGGCGCTTTTTGCATATACCTGGTCGCGTTCCGAGAGCGTCGCCGCTGGGCGGCAATGGTCACCGCGTTTTTGATTTTCGTTTTCCGTATTCTTTTGGAGGAAGCTCACATGCTTCGTAAATTGTTCAAGAACAAGAAGGGCCAGAGTTTGGTCGAGTACGGCATTCTGGTGGGCGGTATCGCTTTGATATCGTTGGCGGCGACCGCCCTTCTTGGCCACAAGATCAATGACTTGATCGCCACCACCGCGGCGGTACTGCCCGGTGCCCACGACGATGACGCAGGTCCGATCGTTAGCGGCAAGTTGGTCCGAACGACGGACAGCCGTGGCGGCAGCGGAATCGTGCTTTCCGCCACCAGCGGCACCATTGAGGACAACACGGGTATCCCTGGCCTCGAATCCTTGATTTTGGAAGTCGGGCCGTAGGTGACTTTAGTTGAGTCTGAGGTCGAATGCAGTCTGGCGGTGGAGTGCCGTCAGGCTGTCATTTCGAGCTCGAGACGGTCTTATTGCGCGGAAGTTCATAGCGTTTGCGGCATTGTCTGCTTGGCAGACAAGCGGTTGAACAGCGGAAGATGCAGGCTGGACGCATCCCGCTGCGCCGGCTCAGGTCATCTAGACCGCGAGCTTCTCATGCAATTTGAGTGCATTCGTATGCCAGGCGCACTTGCAAGCCATTTGCATGAACCTACAATCAGGCTTGGCGCCGACTGGCGAATCTAAAGCGACCTGGCAAACCTCAGGCCCTGAGCCATCAGTGATGGACGGCATGCGCGACGCGAAACCAATCATTTGTTGGGCGCAATTGGTGGTGTTCGCTTGCGCAACATTCGCACATTCTCTGCACAATTTTTCGTTTCTAGGTTTTCATACATCTTGCCAAGCGACGGTTGATTCGCACGCGCGTGGTTGTTGCACGAATAGTGGTGGTGAAGGTCAGTCAATAGATGTCCGGGATTCGTCCGATGTCTGGGATACGGCTTCGGGGCGCTCGGCCGCTCATTGCGATTGCACCATTTGCCAGTTTCATCGGCAAGGCAAGCTGCCCCAGGCTTTCGTCGGACCAAATGCCGAATTAGGGGCTACTCGCACTGCGCGACTCTGCCTTTGCGCAACGTATCCCCTCCCTCTCTTGCCGCCGTGGAGCGCGCGAGGTCCTCCAGCGCTCGATTCGATCGAATTGGAGGTTGTTGCTTGGGGTAATGATGCGAGGAACCAACATCGTTTCTCGCATCGTGGTCGGTCCCCTAGACACTTGAGAGCGTGACAAAGAGGTGCATTGGACCAAACTAGCGGTCTGAGTACCTGAACGCTCCTGCCCCGCTTTGACTTTTTTCTCGGTTTGTTAGCCGTGCTGCGGCGGCCGGGAGGAAAGACCGTTTTCTCAAATCGTATCTCGTTTGAAGGACATTAAGAACATGCGTAAATTGCTTCGTAACAAAAAAGGACAAGGTCTGGTCGAATACGGCATCCTGGTGGGCGGAATCGCTTTGATATCGTTAGCGGCCACCGCCCTTCTTGGCCACAAAGTCAATGACCTGATCGCTACCACCGCGGCCGTACTTCCCTGTGCTCACGACGATGACGCTGGGCCGATTGTTAGCGGCAAGTTGGTCCAAACGACGGACAGCCGTGGCGGCAGCGGAATCGTGCTTGCTGCGACCAGCGGCACCCTTGAAGACAACACGGGCATCCCGGGCCTGGAATCCTTGATCTTGGAAGTCGGCCCCTAGTTGAGCCTGAAGGTCGAAGTGCAGCCTGGCGGTGGAGATGCCGCCAGGCTGTTTTTGGCCCTTATCCTGTGTGAACTACCTTGAGTGTTCGATTTGATTCCAGCGTTTCTCCTTCCTTGATCGCCAGAACCTCGAACCGAGTCAATCAATGGACATCCTGTTCTTCTGGATTCCGATTCTCACTTGCGGATTGGCTGTAGTTTTCGATTTGCGATCGCGTGAAATCCCAAATGCGTTGGCATTGGGATTATTGGCGGTCCTCCCGTTGAAGCTAGTCTTTGCAGATTCGGGCCCGTCTTGGTGGATGCACATCGCGGGGGGGGTGGTAGCGTTGTTGGTTGCTTCCGTTGTGGGCTATGGAGATCGCTTTGGCGGAGGTGATATTAAATTGTTCGCCGCGCTGGGTGCCTGGTTCGGCTTATTCGCCATCATCCCACTAGCACTGTGGACCGCTATCGCGGGACTTCCTCTAGCCGTTATTGCCGCACTTCGTAAGCAGCAGGATTTCGCCTATGCCCCGGCAATCTTTTTGGGCGTTTGCGTGTATGTCCTTAGTCCGGATTTGCTCTACCGATTTGTGTCTGCGTAGGTTGTGTGAGCGTGCAGATGGCCAGGCTTGGGATTCACTCGGCTGTGGATGATTCCTAAAAAACAGGATCTGGCCGAACGGCCTCCGCAGCTTCCGCTACCTTTCGCTTTTTCGCTGTAATGGATCGCCCGTGCGATTATCATGGGTTTAGGTCAAATCCGATGGGCTTCGTTTGAGGGCAGACTGAACTTTAGGTTTACCGATGGCAAGACAAAGACGAGTAACGACATTCGCGTCCTACCTACCGCTGATTCTGATGGGGGTTACGGCCCTGGGCATGCTGGGTTTGTCTGGAGTCGCCGTTGCCTGGCTGGTGGGGGTCTTTGACGGGTCCCAGTCGCAGCCGGTGGATCGGACTGGACAGCTGGCTTTTCCTGCCTTGTCCCGACCCGTCAAGGCTTTCGAGAGGTTGACACGCGATGATTTTGTCAATCCTCAGACCGGGCAAGTGCATGTGATGTGGCTGCCCGAGGCCTCGGCGTCCGTGGCTATGCGCGACATGCGTGAGTTGCTGGGGCGTGTCGTTCGTCGCGACAAGCAGGCGAACATGGTCTTGTCAGAAGCTGATCTGCTTGAGAAAGGCACGCGCCCCGGCTTGGCGGCCGGCATTCCGCCCACCAAGGTAGCGATGGCGATCCCTGCATCGAATATCACCGGACTTGAGCAACTACGCAACGGCGATCGTTTCGATCTGCTGGTTGCACTGCCAGAGCGCGAGACAACTGCGCAGATTTCCAATAGCGAACCAGCTGTGTTGTTTGGCGGCGTCAAGCCACCATCGCTACGTGTCGGCCAGCTTTCTCGTCAACATGGCGTGAAGCGATTAGTGACCAACGGAATGTTGGTCACGCTTTATACCAAGACAAGCCGTTCGACAACGGGGCGGACTGGTTTGACGGTGGTACCAAACAGTAGCTCGAAAGCGAAAACGACAACGACCGTTGTTGCGGAAGTGGCGGTTGACGAAGAGGAGATTGGCCCGCTGACGGAAGCCATCTCCTTGGGAACGGCTCTGAAGTGTGTCATCCGCAGTGGACAACCCATGGACGCGCAGCATGACGAATTCAACCCCGCAGGACTTGTCCCGGTAATCACAACTTCCAAGTTGGTTGCAGCTTTTTCCGCTCTGTCGGACGAGAACCTGATCGACGAGGCAACCGGTCAATTGCATCTGTACTACTTCCCTGCAG
>JANQOL010000050.1 GCA_028289675.1 Pirellulaceae bacterium | reverse complement strand
CCTTTGGCAACCAAGTGTAGCGTTTGCGCAACAGCCGCTCAGCACAGACGTTCACAGCTGCTCCCATCGTTTGGCTGCCCTACAACAACGCTGCCCTTGAAATTCGCGGATCGTCGTTCATTTTCTCCGCTTAGCGGAGTGCGTAACAGGTTACAATTCGGACCGGCACCGAGCATAGCTGACCGCCACTCTGTTGTCCGCCTTGTTGTGAGGAATCGTTTGATAGCTCCCAATTCAAACTCGGGGTCCAGCGAACAGGATCAACCTTACTACGTTAGCCAGGACGGGTTGTTGGCGCTGACAATTTCGACGGACGTGGATGGCGAACAGTTGATCGGCTTTCACGGATTTGAATGGAACGTTCAGATTTCCGTGCTCAGCGAATTGACGCACCTTTCGCATGAAGAGGCTCGACGAACCTTTATCGACGACGTGTTGGAAGACCGAGCCATTATCGCGGTGCTGCGCAGGCATGGCGAGATTAGCGATGTCTGGGTTACGGATGCACCAAAGATGGACTTGCAGTACGTCAAAGAGGGCGAGTCATTGGAGTTTCGTCGCTGGTCGGGCAAAACGGTGGACGTATAGTGCGCTCCACAAGCCAGTATCCATTACGGATCACGCCGTAGATCGGCGGCCGGCGCGGCGTACACACTGGCATACCAGGCCAACCACTGTGGCTTGTTGTACTCGAAGTTCTTGCCCGTGATTTGGCTCAAGGTGCCCAAGACGTGGCTGTTTTCCATGGGCACCATTGTCTTTTTAGGGCCGCCGCCAATCGAGAACGCGCCCTGGGTACTCGCGTTCATCTGCGGTCCGGAGTTGGCAATTTGCAAGTGCTTGGTGACTAGCGCCTCGATAAGCGGCAAAACGGCTTGCGGAGGATCAAAATATCCGAGTGCGATGGCGGCGCGGTTGACCAACTCGTTTTGATCATTGGCCAAATAACTGATGAATTTCGGTACGGCTTGCTCACCGCCAAATTCACGCAACGCATTCATACTGGCCTGGCGGACTTGCTCGTCCGGATCCGTGATGGCGGCCGTCGACAATGCCTGTGAGGCACCGATGTGTTTGAAACGTCCCAACACACGAACGTAGGTCAGTCGAACGTTGACAGGAGGGCGCTTGCGCGTTTCTAGCAAATAGCCGGACAAGATTCCGATCGCCTTTGGGTCTTGCACTTGTTCGAGGTTGACCAACCCCTCTTTGCGCAGTTTGGGACTGCGCCCAAACGAGGCTGCTGTGTGCCAGCGACTCAGATCTTTTTTCAGCGGTGCAATCTCTTGTTCGGCCTTTTCTTGGGCCTGTTCAATGGCGACCGACTCGGGAAAACGCCAACGACCCTTGTAGTACACCTTACCGCGTTGTTCGCCATAAATTTCTTCTTTCCGGACCCAGCGTCCGTTGTCGTCTTTTTTGAAATCCGTCGACGCCCTGGCGACTTCGTGATCCGGGTCCAAATCGAGTGCCCTGCGATAATGCGCTTCGGCCAGATCCATCATCCCCTGCTGAGTACACCAAGCCGCTAGTGCACAGTGGGCCTCCGCGGTCTGCGGCAAGCTTCCAACTTTGTTCCGATATTCCAACTCGGATTCGGAAGGTTGATCGTGACCGTTTCGTTGCAGCTCCGATTCCAGGACCTGGACGTACGTCTGGGGCGCGATCTCAACCGTCCAGATCGTCACCGGACGCTGGTTAATCTGCTTCTCGGTCTGGGATTTCACAGTGCCCGAGATGGTACGACCGTCTTTGTAGCGGAAGACATCCGCCGACAATCGAGATCCGCCCAGCAAGATCGGTCCGAGAAACACCAGTGCGGGCGTGATCCACCCGGACGCGACCATCCATCGACAAGGTTGCTTGCGCATCGGTCGTTTTCCTGAATCTAAGTGTTAATTGGGAGCGAGCTATTCGGGTCAGATTGCGATCCGCGTTTTTTGCAATGGAATCCGGTTTAGGTGAGCTCCGCGCCTACTTTCTAGTATACCTGTCGTGTTTGCGTCAGGGAATTTTCGGTCATCGCCTCGCGTTGGCCGCTCGCACTTGCCGGAAAAGCTTGCCAGCATGGTAGCGGGTTCGCCGGGTGGGTTCGGTTGGGCTGCTAGGGAGCAGCTTGAACGCAGGTCGGCTGAATCCAGGCGGGCCTAATGCCGGTGGAGGGGCGGATTTGCTACTTGCTAGATTTCGCGTCTCTGGATAGCTTTACTTGCATTATTTCCAGGTGGAAACTCCGCCGCGACCTGTCCCGCCAATGCGATCACCGAATCTATGATTGCCGCCGACAAAGCTGCCCAATTACCGGACGAGCAGCGGATTGTCATGACCTCCGTTGGACTGACCAGTCCCAATGGCAACGACCTGGAGTCCTTTCGAGATAGCCTGCTGGGAGGTCGTAGTGGCGTCCAGCCGTACGAAATTCGGTATGTAGGGGAGACGCTCGCTGGCATTTGTGATTTTCCGGCGACCGAATATCAGACGCGCAAAGACGGGCGGCGCGGCACCCGCGCCGGCGCCGTTGGTATTTGGGCAGCCAATGAAGCCATTCGCCGCAGCGGCATTGATTGGGACAATGTCGATCGCTCGCGAGTTGGCATCTACGTGGGCGTCACCGAACACGGGAATGTCGAAACAGAAAACGAAATCTATCAGATCAAAGGATTCGACTACGACACTCAGTTTTGGTCGCATCATCACAATCCGCGAACGGTCGCAAATAATCCCGCTGGCGAAATCGCGCTCAACATGGGCGTGACCGGTCCGCACTACACCATCGGCGCTGCTTGCGCCGCTGGCAACGCGGGCATCATTCAAGGAGTGCAAATGCTGCGCTTGGGCGAATGCGACCTGGCGATCGCGGGCGGCGTGTCGGAGAGCATCCACACGTTCGGGATCTTCGCTAGTTTCAAGAGCCAGGGAGCTTTGGCACATCACAATGATCCGGC
>JANQOL010000627.1 GCA_028289675.1 Pirellulaceae bacterium | reverse complement strand
GCAGCCTATGGATGGCGGAGGTCACGCGTCGCAGAGCAGCCAAGCAGGCAGCCGGCGAAGTATTCACGTCGGCCACGACTTGAGTCAACTCCTGATGGGCCGCTTGGTCGACGCAGGCCATGGCCAGCCGCTGCAACACGCGGTGCATGATCTCTCCGGCCGCTTTACGCGTGAACGTGGTCGCCAAGATATGGTCCACGTCCTGGCCCGACAGGATGATCTGCAGCAAACGGTTACTCAATTGAAACGTCTTGCCTGTTCCAGCTGAGGCGCGAATCAGCAGCGGGGGCAAGGCGGGGCTGCCGGCCACGGATTCGGGAACGTCCAGAGCCATTTGAGCTTCGTCCACAATGCCGGCGGGCACCGTGAGAGACTCGCCAGGTCGTTGCACTCGGCGACGGGGAGGCGGCACCGAAACATGCTGCACACCTGACTGACAAATCCGGGCAAACTGGTCGTAGTCCACATCCTGAATCGACTCGGGCCAATAATCCCGGTCCGCGACTCGTTCCGCGATCTCCGCCGCCACTTGATCGGCCTCCGCCAACTGGGTAGCGGAAAAATCAGCGACGTGAAACCCTGAGTCGGCCGCTTGTTTGGGCAAGGCGATGTATCCGAGCAGCGGAGTGTCGGCGACACCCAACTGTCGAGCCAGACCGCGATACAAGGGCAACTGGAGGTCTTGCCAACCTTTACCGCGCGTCCAATGCACGGAGACAGGATGTTTGGCGCTCTCGCTGGTCTTGTAATCCCAGATTGCCCACCGGCCGGAATCTGGATGGTAGTCAATTCGATCGATGCGGCCGATCAACTTCACCCGACCGCTGGCCCCCATGGGCACTCCATTGTCTCGATCGACCCCGCTTTCGACATAGCGTACCTGCCAACCGTCGGCTGCCCTTAGCGCCTGTTGTTGTGCAAATGCCGACAAGCGCAATTCCGCTTGTTCAATCTGGATCAAAACGGCGGCCGCCGGTTGCGTACCGTATGTCTCATTGGCGATTCGGTGCAAGTTATCGATCAAAAATTGCTCAACTTGCCGCGGATCATCAACTTGCCCAATGGGTCCTTGCAAGAGTGCCAACGTATCATGGATTAGTACGCCAAACTGGGGCGCATCCAGCTCGGCGGAAGCGTCATCATCCTTGCGCAGCTTCAACACGTGTCGCAAATAGAATCGATAAGGGCAGCTCAAGAAATCGCGAAAGGCGGTCACTGAGATGTGTTTCAGCGGCGGCAGGTCCTCAGGTCGAGGAATAGGCAGCTGGCTGAGACCACCGCGGGCCGTCCAGCGGCCGCTGACCTCAGGCAGTACGTCGACTTGGTCTTCACGCACCAAATGCAACACACGAGCGGGCAGTTGAGCCAGCGGACAAGCCATCAGCAAACGGCTGGGTACCAACGGATCGCCTTGTGCGTCCGACTTGCCAACCACAAAACGAACGTCTTGGCGCGTGTGCAACATGACTTGCATGGCGTACGCGTCCCGAGCATAGCGGCGGTCGTTGTCCATCATGCCCAACTGCCGCCGCAAATTGTTGGGTAAAAACGCGTGCGAATTGACGCTCTCAGGCACGACTCCGTCGTGCATGCCGGTCACGATCAGCGCCGGAGAATCATCCCACGCCAGCTCCAGCCAGCCCAACATCTCGACCGCCGTCAGATCGACAGCTTCGGACACCAACTTGCCTTGCATGCCGCCGATGAGCCAATCGATTAACTCCGGCAACGCCAACGTCGGCTGCAACGCATCGGGAATCTCGCGGAGTGCGAGTATTTCTGCGCACGTTTGGGACGCAGCACGATACAAGGCCCCATCGATCGCGTCATCAACGTCACACAACTGCTTGTCATAGGCCGTGGACAAAACTGCCAACAATGGCTGCACGAATTGCGATATGGCTTGAGGCTTAGTCGCCAACTTGGCCAACCAGCGGTGAACAGCGCGGCTGACCACCTGAAACACCCGCGCGCCGGGCGCCTTCT
>JANQOL010000625.1 GCA_028289675.1 Pirellulaceae bacterium | reverse complement strand
GGAAGATCTGCCCAACGGCGCCTGGCTGTACGGCGTCCAGACCTGTTGCCGTCTAGGGGTGGTCTACGTGCCCACCAGCCTGTCTTGCCGCTGGGAATTGCATTTGCCTTACGGGGCCGAGCCCAACTACTCCAATCGCGTGAAGAAAGAACTGGAGACGTCCACCAAAATCGGCATCAACGTGTTGGCCTACGCAACGGGCAAGGAACTCAAAGAGAAACTGGACACCGTGACGATTCTGGACCAAGTCAAAAACACGACTCCCACTGATCGCGGCGTGTTCATTTTGCCGACGCTGAAACACAACGCTGGATACGACGATGCGTCCAAGACCACAGAGACACTGGTCCAATGGCTCAATCAATCGAATCCGTTTCAATTGAACGGCGAGAAGCGAACGATCAATATCGCCGTCGATGAAATGGGCAACTACCCCGTAGTCTTTATGCACGGACGCGGTGAGCTGAGGTTGAGCGAATCACAGCGGGACGACCTGCGAAAGTATCTGAAGAACGGCGGGTTTTTGTTTGCCGATGCCATCTGCGCCGATGAGCGCTTCGCGGCCAGCTTTCGCCGCGAAATGCAGAACATCGTGGGTACTCCGATGCAAAATGTCGAAGAATCGCATCCCATGCTGACGTCCGCTTTCAGCGGATTTAATATCCGGCGGGTGAATGTTATCGACCCCGATCAGTCGGGCGATAGCATTATTTCAGCCAAGCAAAGAATTGCGCCGGTGTTGGAGGCAGCCAAAGTCGACAACCGAATGGCAGTGGTCTTTTCACCTCTCGATTTGAGTTGCGCACTGGAAAGTCGCCATTCGATGCAGTGTCGAGGTTACTTTCGGGAGGACGCGGCGCGGATTGGCATTAACGTCATCCTCTTTGCCTTGCAGCATTGACGTTGTAGCGCCATCGGTCGTCTCGCGGACCATTTTGGTTGGAACAGTTCGCACCGACGTGGACTGAATTTTCAACGTTGAGCCAGTTGGATACGGATGTACCGATACTCGATCTGGCCACGGTCGCCTTCGAGTCCAATGGGACCGCTGTCCGGAATCTCGAGCGCCTCCTCCAGTAGCTCACCATTGCAGGTGCAATGTGCGGAATTGCCGGTCACTCGCACTTCCAGTTCATTCCAATCTCCCGGGCGATAACGCTGGAGCTCTTTGTACGGGCCCGCCAGCGCATAATCTCGGCACTGCAATTGTCGACCACGAAGAAACACCCCGCTGTCAGCATTGGGCATGGCTCGGAACTGCAGCTTCAAGACGAAGTCCTGGGAGAATTCGCGCGTCGTCCACAGCTGTTGGATTCGCCGGCCCTCGATGGGCGTGGTGACGATCAGTCGGCCAGCTTGCGCCACATAACGCCCGTCTGGACTGGTGGTTTCTCCGGACAGGTCGAGAGCTTCTTTGATAATCGGCCATGGAGGTGCATTGGGTTGTTTTGAACGCCATCGCGCGCGTTGCTCGATCATGGTTGGGCTCGTTGGCCGCAATCCCCAACCAGTCAGGTCCTGGCCATTGAACAGACTTTCGAATCCGGGCTCGAGATCCAGTGGCGGTGTACTTGTTTCGTGGAAGCCTAGCGTGGCCAAGATGGGACGCAATGCGCCCGCCCATTTGGCGTAACCGACTTGGTTGGGGTGCAACAGATCCGGGAACTCTTCTGGTTTCGCATCGCCCTGGTCGTTGGCAAATAACGTCCAAGTGTCGATCACGGTGACTTGCTCGAACTTTCTGGCAGCAACGCGAGCCAGCTCATTGACGCGCTTTATTTTGTCGGCCGGACGTTGCTTGCTGGAAGAACTCGGAAACACCAGGCACAGCACAACGGGCATGTCCGAATCATGTTGTTGCAGTTTGGCCAGGATCAAACTGAGGTTTTGTACCACCTGCTCGGGCGTCGCCTGCTCTTCTAAATCATTAGTGCCTGCCAAAATGACCACACCGGAGGGCCGGAGCGATAGAACGTCGGCGTCCAGCCGAATCAGCATGCCGCGAGTGGTATCGCCGCTAATCCCGCGGTTGGCAACTTTGACGCCCTCAAAGTTGCCGCCCAAGTCGTCTCCCCAACCCTGCGTGATCGAGTCGCCGAGGAAGACCAGCGCCTGTTGGTCCTGAGCAACCCGGCCGGCCCAGGCGGAGCGTTTGCTTTCCCAGAGTTTCTGAAACCAGTCGTAGCGACGGATGGGGCCCACACCGGGCAACCCGTCGTCGGACTCGGGAAGAGAGACCTGAGTGCTGCCGCGGGTTGGACTGCCTTCCTGGGCTAGCGCGTTGGCAGCCAGACAGCAAATGCAACAAATGTGAATAGCAAGGCGGACGTTCATCTGTTCACCGTGGAATGGGGTCGTGATTTGAGACTCATCAGACTAAGCCAATTGGAGGCCGTTTTCCAGCCACGGACTTGCCTTGGATCAACAGACAATATGGTAGGCTCACCGCAGGAGCCACGTGGCCATTCGCGCCGCGGATGAGAGCTGCCAACAGCCGGAAGCGTGTTAGCGGTAACAGGGTAATCGCGTTTGCGGAGCAAACGGCCATGTGGCGACCGCAAAAACTTCCTTCCTTGGCTTTGTCACGATGTTGTCACACGAGAACTGACATGCCCGCCCGCCGGATCGAACAAGTTCAAGATCCCATCATCCCTATCGTGGCTCGTTGGACCCGAGAGACTCCCGGTACGATTTCATTGGGCCAAGGCGTTGTCCACTACGAACCGCCCGCTGCTATTTGGCCAGTCATCCGCCAAATTGCGCCGGAGGAAGAAAGCGCAGATACCAGCTCTCTGCATCGATACGGTGACGTGTGTGGTGATCCAGGGTTGTTGGCCAGCATCGAACAAAAATTGGTCTTGGACAATAGCATCCATGTGCAAGCACAAAATGCGCAGATTGTCTTCACCGCTGGTTCCAATATGGCTTTTCTGCAAGCCATGCTGGCGATTGCGGACACAGATGACGAGATCATGATCCTCAGCCCCTACTATTTCAACCATTGCATGGCCATTGAGATCGCGGGCTGCCGCCCGGTGGTGGTGCCGATGACGAGCGATCATCAAATGGATGTCGGCGCGATCAGCCGAGCCGTCACCGATCGCACGCGCGCTATCGTGACGGTGTCCCCCAACAACCCGACCGGAACAACCTATGCCTCGGAAGATCTCGCTGAGATCAACAGGCTATGCAGCCGACGCGGCTTGATTCATGTTTCCGACGAAGCCTATGAGTACTTTGTCTATGATGATCAATCGCATTTTTCTCCAGCTTCCTTGCCAGCAGCTGGGCCGCATACGATCTCCCTGTTTTCTCTGTCGAAGGCTTATGGATTGGCGGGTTGGCGTTTGGGGTATGCCGTCATCCCTGACACATTGCTGAACGCGTTTCACAAGATTCAAGATACGAACCTCATTTGTCCGCCGAGGATTTCTCAGGTGGTTGCCCAAGCTGCCCTGTCCGCCGGTTCCACTTGGGTCCGAAGGCAACTGGGCGGCCTGTCCGACACACGTGATTTCGTGTTGCAGTCGTTGGAGCAACTAAAGCCGCGATGCCATTTTGCTCATCCCACAGGGGCCTTCTATGTGTGGTTGCAGGTGGACAGCCAGAAGTCCGATCTGGAACTCGTGGAATCGCTTATACGACACCACGGTGTCGCGGTTCTGCCGGGCAGCGCGTTTGGTATGATGCGTGGCTGCGCTTTGCGGTTGTCCTACGGGGCCTTGCCGCCACAGGAAATCCGCGAGGGAATGCAACGGTTGTGTACAGGACTGCAGGCATTGATCTAGTGCGAGTCGCACGGACCTATGGCCTGCGTCATCAACGCACTGGTTGCATATTCGGTCGAAAATAGGCCACATCAAAAGTAAAAATGCTCCAGTGTGGATAGGCGTTCATGTTTGTGCGCGACGTTTCAAGCGAACTTGAGATTCTGAATAGGTGTTTTGATGCAGATTGTGGCAGTGCAATTGGACATGGCTTGGGAAGACAAGCCAGCGAACCACCAACGCGTGCGCGAATTGTTGGCAGCCGCGCCCATCGAGCCGGATGGACTGATTATTTTGCCGGAGATGTTCGAAACCGGATTCAGTATGAATCTGCAAATCACGCCGCAAAACGAATCACGCGAGGGCGAAAAGCTGCTGCGAGAGTTGGCGGCACAGTACCAGTCGGCTGTGCTAGGCGGGGTGGCTGGACCCGTATGCCAAGGTGTGTCCACCAACGAAGCGGTGGCATTTGCGCCCGATGGTACGGAACTGGTTCGTTACCAAAAGATGCGGCCCTTTACGCTGTCTGGCGAAGATCAAAACTATCCCGCTGGCGACGAACATCGAATCTTTGAGTGGCAGGGTGTCAAGATTGCGCCCTTTGTCTGTTACGACCTGAGATTTCCGGAAGTCTTTCGCCCAGCCGTCCGCGCGGGCGCCGAGCTGATTACGTTGATTGCCTGCTGGCCGTCCAAGCGATCGGAGCATTGGGTCCGTTTGCTGCAAGCTCGCGCGATTGAGAATCTAGCGGCGGTCGTTGGAGTCAATCGGGCTGGTGAAGAACCTGGACTTCAGTTTGACGGGCGCAGCTCCGCCTTCGATCATATGGGAAATCCGTTGTTCGAAGCGGACGAGCGAGAGCAAGTGCTAACCACGACCATTGATGTCGAAGTACTTCGCAGCTGGCGCGAGTATTTTCCAGCGTTGCGGGATATGGCCCTTTGATCGGCCGCCCCGAAGCCGGCTGGGTATCGCGCCGGCTGACGGTTAAAGAAGGGCGTGTTTCCAGGAGCGTTGGTGATGGCACCAGCTGCCCAACAATTGATGAATCGCTTTTCTTTGGCGCACTTGCTGGTCGCTTTGACGATCATGGCTTTGATGCTGGCCATCGTTCGCGGCTTGAAGATTGATTTGACGTTGGCGTACGCTCTGCTGTTGGCACCTACGATGGTTTACACGGTGCTGCGCGGGTTGGCGATCGCGATCAAGCCATTCACCTGGTGTTCGAGGCGACCGGGTTTGATCTTGGGGTTGTTGGTAGGCATCACTTTGATCGTGGTGCTCGTCGAAAATCGAGCCGCTCTCATTGTGATGTTGCCGTTGGCCGCCGGTTGGATGCCGCAAATTGTGCTGGCGGTCCTGGTGGAACGCTGGATCGCAAGCCGTATGAGCGAAGAAGTGGAGTATCGCCTAAAGGTCAATGACTTGGATGGTACCGTAGCGGCGTGTTTTTCATTGTTGCTGTTGCTTGCCGTACTTGCCATGACGGCCGCGCAAACCCAGTTTTACGTTATCGGAAAGGGAACCGTCTTCGGCAAATATTGGATGCTCATCGGCTCTGCCGGTGTCACCGAATATCAATGGCAATCGGGATACTCCGGCATTCCTTGGACTTGGAAGACGGGTTCCGGCATCGCTTCGCCCGCTACCTCGGATCGAGACTGGAGCTGGCTGGGCTTTGAAAGATACCGGACCGGGCGGATCGAAAAAATGCGCATACCTTATTGGTCCGCCATGTTGCTGCTGTTGCTGTGGCCTATCGTGTGGGCAGCCGGGTGGTTGCGAGTGGCGTGGAGTCTCTCGCAGAGGCAGATACTCGAACTAGAATCTGACGTGAGCGAAACAGCTTCGAGCTGCAATCACGTCGATCGCTGATCTGCGGAAGGCCCATGGTATGATAGTAGTGGAACCGTTTTGGACGTGCCTCTGGACAGATATGCCATGAAAATTCAGCTGTGGAAGACGTTGTGGTTAATGGGCTGGCTGATGAGCCCTTCCACCATGGCCGCCGACTCGGATTCGTCCGAAGCGGTGTCCTTCAATCAACACATCCGACCGATATTGAATCAGCACTGTGTGGCCTGTCATGGAGGCGTCAAGCAGGCTGGAGATTTGAGTTTTGTCTACGGCCAGGACGCGGCCTACGTGGTCGAACCCGGTGATCCTGAGTCGTCTGAGTTGATCGTTCGCGTTACCGAGCAAGATCCAGAGCTCAGGATGCCGCCGCCAGAGCATGGCTCGGCGCTGAGCGATGACGAAGTGGAGACCTTGCAGGCCTGGATTCGCGCTGGAGCCGAATGGGGACAGCACTGGGCATTTGAACCGCCCCGCCAGCAGGAGTTGCCCGTATCCGAAGACCTCAGTTGGAGTCGTCAACGCGTCGACCACTTTGTACGCGAAGTCTTGGATCGGCAAGGGCTCCACCCGGCCGAAGAGGCCCGTCCTGAGCGTTGGTTGCGGCGGGCTAGTCTCGACCTGATTGGGCTGCCTCCCAGTCCGCGCGAGAGGCGCCGGTTCTTGCGCGAGCTAAAACAAGACGGCGAGTCAGCTTACCATTCGGCGGTGGACCGTTTGTTGGAATCGTCGGCCTTCGGCGAACGCTGGGCCAGTGTTTGGCTGGACGCGGTGCGCTATGCGGATTCCAAAGGCTTGGGAATTGATGGTCGCCGTTCCATCTGGAAGTATCGTGATTGGGTGATTCGCGCACTCAACGACGATATGCCGTACGACCAATTCACCATCAAGCAGTTGGCTGGCGACCTGCTACCAAACGCGACACTGAGCGACTTGGTGGCCACCGCTTGTCATCGTTTGACTCAAACCTGCGAAGAAGGCGGTACCGATGATGAGCAGTTTCGCGTGGAAGCGGTGATCGATCGCGTCAACACGACCATGCAGACTTGGCAAGGTTTGACCTTCGGGTGTGTGCAATGCCACGCCCACCCGTACGATCCCATCCGGCATGAAGAGTACTACCAACTGCTGGCGTTTTTTAACAACACGGCCGACTGCGATTTGAACAATGAGGCGCCTCTGATCCAGGTGCCCCTAGACTCCAGTCGCGAAGCCGAAGCCATGCAGCTGGACACGCAGATTTCCGTTTTGCAGCGCGAGCAGTGGCAATCCGGTTTGTCTTTGCTAACCCAAGACGACCACTGGAGCTCGCCGATCGGCCTGCAGGCGAGCACGAACAACTCGACCAAGGTGGTCGTGGTCGATGTTGACGAAGTGCCCGAATACCAAACGCAAGGTACCGTGGCGCGAGGGACGACCGTGGTTTTAGAAGCCGAATTGCCCGACCAGTGGAAACAACTGACCGCGATTCGCTTCACAGGACTGCCCGAACAGGAAGACCAAGCGCGTATCGACTCCGAGTGGGGGTTCGTGATTTCCCACTTCAAAGCGGAGTTGTTGAGCGAGGATGGACAAGCCACCGAGTTGCCGGTGACATGGGTGCACGCCGATGAACCGGAGCCGATTTTGGATCCGATGCTCAGTCTGGATCCCAAGAACTCCAACGGATTCGGTCCCTTCAGCCGGATGAACTACCCGCGGCAAGCGGCGTTCATGCTGTCGGAGCCGGTCAGTTTGACGCCGGGAAGTCGATTGCGAGTGTCATTGGCACAGAACGTGTTTCTCCAGAGCGCGTTTCCCTTGGTCGCCCATCGCGGGCGACTGGAGGTGAGCAATGACCGGGCTTTTACACACTGGCTGGCTTCCGACGAGCGCCAGCAGCGGTCGGCAGAGATAGCCGCTTTGAAGAAGCAGCGGAGCGATATTCCGTCCGTTGCGACGCCCGTCGTCAAAGAGCGTTTTGCCGGCTTGGCGCGGCCAGCATTTGTGTTCGATCGCGGAAACTATCTCAACAAACGCGATCAGGTGGCCCCGTCCACGCCCGCTTTCCTGCCAGCGCTGGGGAATGAGACGGACGGAGTTGTGGCAAACGAAGGTGTGGAGCGCGAATCCACGGTCAGTCGCCTTGAACTGGCGCGGTGGGTGGCTAATACCGACAATCCACTGACGGCGCGGGTGGCCGTCAATCGCGTGTGGGCCCAGCTGTTCGGCATCGGCCTGGTAGAGACGCAAGAAGACTTTGGCTCTTCGGGAGACCCGCCTTCGCATCCCCGGTTGCTAGACGATCTGGCATATCGCTTTGGGTCGGACATGAGGTGGAGCCTGAAAACGTTACTCCGCGAGTTGGTATTGAGTGCGACCTACCGACAGAGCGCTGTGATCACGCCTGAAAAATTGGAACAGGATCCACGGAATCGTTTTTTGTCGCGGGGGCCACGAGGCCGGTTGCCGGCGGAGACCATCCGCGACCAAACGCTAGCGATTTCGGGATTGCTAAATAGAGAACAATTTGGAGCACCCGTGCATCCGCCGATTCCCGAAGGTGTATGGCAACCTTTTCAAGGTGGGGATAAATGGAACACGCCCGCGCCGGGACATCCGGATCGCTATCGCCGCACGATTTACACCTACATCAAGCGTACGATTCAATTTCCCATGTTGGCTTCTTTCGACGCGCCAACTCGCGAGTTTTGCAGCTCGCGTCGCCTGCCGTCCAACACGCCTCTGCAAGCGCTGATGGCCATGAACGATGCCCTCTTCGTCGAGGCCAGCCAAGCCTTGGCGCAGCGGATGCTTGACAACCGCAAGCGGCCAAGGCAGCAGTTGCGTTATGGCTTCTTGGTCGCGACATGCCGGGCACCCGAGCCGCAAGAGCTGGAAAGTCTGCTCCAGCTCTACCATTCCGTCACCAATGAAGCGGACACATCTCCCGCTGATGCCAACGCGATCGATGGCGGTGAGGGCGCCGGAGGCAAAGGTGCGGAAAGTGGCGATGCAGCAAGCGAGTCGGCTACAGAACCCCAAGAAGCTGCAGATGCGGCCGCACAGCGAGCTGGTTTGGAGGCCGTGGCGGGCGTGCTGCTCAATTTGGACGAAGTGTTGAGTAAGTAGACGATGTGGGTGACAACTGATCTCAGACCAAGCGACGATGACCTAGCTGGCAAGGAGACTTTACGGTGACGCGTACGACAATTGAACAAGAGGCCGCACAGCAAACCTTGTGTTGGCAAACACGGCGACACTTTCTTCAGCGGTGCACGACCGGCTTGGGGGGAATGTGGCTGGCCGGTCAGAGTGCGCACGGGTCCAAGGCGCAGCGCGGGACTCACTTTCCGCCGAAGGTAAAGCGCGTTATCTACTTGCACATGATCGGCGCTCCGAGCCAATTGGAACTGTTCGACTACCGTCCCGAGCTGCAAAGATTCGACGGAAAGCCTTGTCCCCAAGAGTACCTCGAAGGGCAACGCTTCGCCTTCATCCAAGGTACGCCGATGATGCTCGGGCCACAGTATGAATTCAAGCAGCACGGGCAATCAGGAGCTTGGGTTTCCGAACGGCTGCCCAAGTTTGCGGGTGTGGTCGACAAGGTGTGCTTTATCAAGACGATGCAGACGGATCAATTCAATCATGGTCCGGCGCAATTGATGGTGCATTGTGGACAGCCGCGTGTCGGCTACCCGTCGATGGGTTCTTGGGTGACCTGGGGACTGGGTACCGAAAACGAAGATCTGCCAGGTTTTATCGTGCTGCTTTCCGGAGGGCGGCAACCACGGGTCGGCAATGCGCTGTGGAGCGGCGGCTTCCTGCCCTCGGTATACCAAGGTGTGCAATGTCGGTCCCAGGGAGATCCGGTATTGAATGTGTCCAATCCGGCCGGCATCACCAGAGACGCCCGCAGGCAGGCCTTGGACACCCTCAAAGACTTGAACCAAATCAATCATCAGACGTTTGGAGATCCCGAAACGCTGACACGTATCGCTCAGTATGAGATGGCTTTTCGGATGCAAATGGCCGTACCGGCGGCCATGGATATTTCCGATGAACCACAGTCCATCCACGATGAATACGGGGCCGAACCGGGCAAGACCTCGTTTGCCAACAATTGCTTACTAGCTCGGCGATTGGTTGAACGGGGCGTTCGCTTCGTGCAGCTATTCGATTGGGGGTGGGACACGCACGGGTCCAGCAAGGCCGAATCACTCAACGGCGGCTTTGTCGACAAATGTCGTCAGCTGGATCGCCCCGCTACGGCCCTGCTCAACGATTTGGAACGGCGTGGTCTATTGGAAGACACGCTAGTTGTTTGGAGTGGCGAGTTCGGCCGGACGTCGATGGCTGAAAATCGTGGCGGAATGGCGACCAAGTTCATCGGCCGCGATCACAATCCTCGTGCCTTTACGTTGTGGATGGCTGGTGGCGGCATCCAACCCGGGATGAGCTATGGGGAGACGGACGCCATGGGTTACCAACCGGCCGAGAATCCCGTGCAGCTGCGAGATTTTCACGCCACCGTGATGCGTTTGCTGGGGATCGACCACGAACGTCTAACGGTGCCGTTCCAGGGGCTCAATCAGAAGCTGACCGGCGTCAAACCGGCACGAGTGATTGATGAAGTGCTAACCTAGAGCTGGCAAGGACTTTGGCACGTTTAGCAGTTAGCCGCAGGCGTACAGATTCGTAAGACAGTACGCCTGCGGCTAACTGCTAAACACCGCCTACCGCAGCAGGCGGACGCCCTCGGAAGTCAGGTAGTCGCGGACGCGCTGCAAGTGATCTCCCTGGATTTCAATGTTGTCGTCTGACAATGTTCCACCGGCACCGCAGTGATTCTTCAGTCGCGTTAACATCTGTTGCCGGGACGAAGCGGGTCCTCGCCAACCTGCTACCACCGTCATCATTTTCCCGCGCTTCCGCTTTTCCACGCGGACTTTGACACGCTGTCGATCGAGCTCGACCTCCGGAGTCTGGTCGGCACTTGATTCCGGTGGCGGCGCACAGCCGCACAGCTTGATGTCCTGGCCGCATTGCGGACACGGCACCGGCCGTTCGAGTGGCGTTCCATCAAACAATCCCATTGGGATGTTTCTCCTGATCGTTGGGCACTGTGTTTCCTTTCGAAGTGTTTCCTTTCAACGTGTTCTCTTTCAATGGGCCGCATTTCTCCTGTCGGCGCTGCCGGCGCTGTGTGGCCCTTGGGTACCGTTTTCAAGACAATCGTGGCCCCGAAACGCGGTTCCTATCTTGCCGTCCAACGGAAATTCTACAACTCGAAAGAATTTCTAACATTTTTCATGGCAGATTCCATCGGGCGGCCCGAATACACTTGCCGCCCCCGTCTGGCGGCGGAAGTGTCTTCTAGTGCCCGTAGCACAGACACGAGGCTTGCATCATCAACGAAGGGTTACCCGCTTCGTCGAGAACAGGCTCCACCCACAGTAAAGATGCTCTACTCGATCGGAGAGCTGCCATGATTCGCTCGGTTTGTTGCCTAACGTGCGCAGCGTTAAGCCTGCTGCCGGTACGTTGCGCGACCGCAGACATTGTCACGTTGTTGCCCGGTGCTGGTGGATTCCCAACGGGAGCCAATGTCAACGCGCTGGCCGGCCCCTTGTTTGGAAGCGACTTGACGGACTCTGACATCGCCGGTTCGACGATAGGAACGGTCATGGCCGCGCTCGGCGGCAACACGGCCACGCATGACTTTGGCGTGGAGTTGGATTACTCAATGGCGCCTGGCTTCTTCGACAGCGTGTACAGCGATTTTGCGCGCACCAGCGTGATTGATCCGGTACTGGGAGGCCACCGCGCCAGCGCGGAGAGCATCTTTCACTTTACTGTCGACGTGCCGACGGCATTTGAGGTGACCGGCTTCTTTGCTGTCGACGATGCTCCCGGCACGACCGTGGCCGGCAACGTGGAACTGGAAGTTGAACTGTTGGAGTTCGACAGTCCGATTTTCAGCCCGGTGCCACCGCCCACCACCAAGCTGTATAGCTACCAAAAGAGCGAATCGACCATCGACGAAGGTCTGCTCGTCGGGGGAGCGGATGGAGACGCGGTCAACGTGTTCGATGGTTCCCTGACAGGCATGCTGGATCCGACCAAGTTCTACAAGTATCGAACGCTGGTCACGATGGTTGCCTTCGACGTCGACGGTGCTGGTCCCATGTTGCCCACCGATGGATCAGCGACTGCCACGGGAGCTCAGACGATCATCTTCACCGCGGCCACCGCAGTGCCGGAACCGTCCGCCGCCTGGTTATTGTCCTTGGCTGCCGCTTGGAGTGTTGGCCATCGCCGCCGCCGCACCAGCTAGTGCATCTTGACTGTGGATGGTGCTCGCCTGGCCCTTGCGGCAACACCCGCTTGGCGCGGGTGCAAGCTATTGACCCAAGCAATACAGCACTTCCTGCCGACGGCCGTCGGGACCAC
>JANQOL010000594.1 GCA_028289675.1 Pirellulaceae bacterium | reverse complement strand
CCGAGTTGCTGAACCTTTGGGCATGGCGAATTTTCGAGCGTACAACGCGGCCAGCACGTTGGCCGAAGCCATGGCTGGTCCAATCTGGCCTCTCTGGCCCGTGTTTTACTTGGTGGGCATCGTGGCGTGCGTGTTTCACTTGGCCAACGGCATCTGGACGATGGGGATTACTTGGGGTGTGTGGATCAGTCCACGAGCGCAGCGATATGCCACTTGGATTTGCACTGCCGGCGGGGGGCTGCTGTTGATGATTGGACTCAGCGCATTGGCGGCGACGCTACAAGTGGATCCAGAAGAGGCACGTCGTGTGGAAGACGCCATGTATCAAGCGAAGGTGGCGTCGGGTGAAATCACTCCCAACCCCCACAAACGTTCTTCGGAACACGGTGTGGACGAAGCCGCCGCTGGTGATGAGGCCGCAGACGACCATGAACAACCTGCCGGCGACGTGGAGCCGTCCGGCGAATCGGGGCAGGAGGCAGCCGCTGACACACCTGTTCAGTCTGAAACGGCCTCAGCTGATTGAGCGGACGCAGCCGGACGCTCGTCGGTGGTGGGTTCGCTGCAGCGGATCACTTGGGCGCGCAGCTTGAACGCACTTGATTTCGCACAATAATTTGAACGGCAATTTCGTACGGGAAGCATAGGGCAACAATGGCAGGGCAACGAGTTGTAGTCGTCGGTGGTGGTCTTGCGGGCCTGGCAGCCACCATGAAGCTATGCGAGCAGGGCATTTCGGTCGATTTGATCAGCCTCACTCCGGTCAAACGTTCTCACAGCGTTTGCGCTCAAGGCGGCATCAACAGCTGCAACGATCAAACTAGACAGCTGGGAGATTCCGAGTGGAAGCACTTCGACGATACCGTCTACGGAGGTGACTTTCTGCAGCACCAGCCTCCGGTGAAGGAGATGGCTTATTGGGCGCCCAAGGTTATCGACCTGATGGATCGCCTGGGAGTGACCTTCAACCGGACTCAGGAAGGATTCTTGGACCGCCGGCGCTTCGGCGGCACGCTATACAAGCGAACGGCCTTTGCGGGTGCCACAACGGGGCAGCAATTACTGTACGCGTTGGACGAACAAGTACGCCGTTGGGAGTCGCAGGGCCTAGTACGCAAGTTTGAGTTTTGGGATTTCCTGGGACCCATCCAAGATGAATCTGGACGATGCGTCGGAGCGATTGCCCAGGATATGGTCTCGATGCAAATACAGGCGTTTCCAGCGGATGCGACCATCGTCGCCACCGGTGGATGCGGCCTGTTGTACGGACGCTCGACCATGTCGGTTTTTTGCAACGGTTCGGCGGCTAGCCGTTGTTTTCAGGCCGGCGCGCACTACGGTAATGCCGAGTTTATTCAAGTGCACCCGACGGCTATCCCCGGTGCCGACAAGCTGCGTCTGATGAGCGAATCGGCTCGAGGTGAAGGGGGCCGCGTGTGGGTTCCCAGACAGCCTCAGGATGCGAGAGCTCCCACGAGCATCCCGGAATCAGAACGGTACTACTTCCTGGAAGAACGCTACCCCGAATACGGGAACTTGGTGCCGCGGGACATCGCGACTCGCGAAATCTTCAACATCTGCGTCAATGAAGGGCTTAGCGTCGAGTCGGGCCGGATGTGCGTCTACCTGGATCTGACGCACATTGAACGTAGTGAGCTGGACCGTAAGTTGGGCGGAATCTTGGAAATCTATGAGAAGTTCCAAGGGGTCGATCCGCGCGACGTGCCGATGAAGATCTTTCCGGCCGTCCACTACTCGATGGGCGGACTCTGGGCCGGTTATGAAAAGAACGCCGACGGTGGGCTGGTCGCCGGTAGTCCCCTCAATCAAATGACGACGATTGAAGGCTTGTACGCAATTGGCGAATGCGATTATCAGTACCACGGCGCAAATCGGCTGGGAGCGAACTCGCTACTGAGTTGCATCTTTACCGGCTTGTTTGTTGGGCCGGGCGTCGAAAACTACATGTCCCAACAAAAGGCTCTGGCTGGCGAGTTGGAGCCGAGCTTGTTTGAAGGCGCGGTGGCCGAACACGAGCGCCGGCACACTGATTTATTGGGAATAAGTGGGGGTGAAAACCCGTACCTGATTCATCAAGAGTTGGGGGACACGATGACTCGGGCGGCGACGGTCGTTCGAAGCAACGATCAATTGGATGACGCGTACGGCAAAGTGGATGATTTGCAGCGTCGGGCCCAGGCCTGCTCACTGAGCGATACCGGCAGTTGGACAAACCAAAACGTGCTGTTCACCAAGGCCCTGCACGATATGTTTCCCTTGGCCAAGTCGATCTTGAAGGGGGCTCGTCAAAGAGACGAATGCCGGGGGGCGCACTACAAACCTGAGTTCGCCATGCCCAGCCTGTCGGAGACCGATCCGGTGGCCAGGCGTCAAGAAGCCGAGCGTTGGTGCGACCGCTTTGAAGAGAACAGTCGACGTTTTCTCAAGTCGTCCATCGCGAAATTGAACGGGACGGATCCAGAAGTCAGTTACGAAGACGTCGATACGTCCAGCATCCCACCGCGACCAAGATTGTACGGTCTGGTGGGAGCCGAAGTGATCGAGGAAGTTTGGAAGGCGCGGTCGGCAACGCGTGAAGCGGCCGTGCAAACATCTGGCACCTAGATGGGTGCCGCTGGCGAGCATTTTTCATCGACCTGTTGAATTGCAGAAATGAGTTCCATGACAGCATCCAGTGCTAGCGACGCGGCGGTGGAAACCGGCCGGCAAGTTCAGAAGATCAATGTTCGCATCCTGCGCCAGGACGGACCCGGGCAGCCGTCCTACTGGGAGCGTCATCAGATCGACTATGAAGAGAACATGAACGTCATCAGCGTGCTGCAGCGCATTGCCGCGCAAGCCAGTACGGTGGAAGGCGAATCGGTAACGCCTGTGGCCTGGGACTGTGGTTGCCTGGAAGAGGTTTGCGGGTCGTGCACGATGGTCATCAACGGGCGTGTGCGTCAAAGTTGCTCGGCGTTGGTTGACCGTTTGCTCGAAGACAATGGGAGTGAAATTGAACTGCGGCCGATGACCAAGTTTCCGGTCATTCGCGATTTGATGGTGGATCGCGGGCGACTGTTTCGTGGATTGGAACGCGTTCACGCCTGGGTGCCCGTCGACAGCTATTACGACATGGGCCCTGGGCCTCGGCAGAGTCGCAAAGAGCAGGAAGAGGCGTACCCGCTCAGTCAATGCATGAGCTGCGGCTGTTGTTTGGAGGCCTGCCCGCAATACAACAAGGTCGAACTCCATCGCCGGCCGGGAGAGACGGACGAGCAATTTGAAGAGCGGAAGCAAGCCGCGTACGACAGTGCGTTTCTAGGTGCCGCCCCGATTAGCCAAGCTGTGTTGTTCAATGCTCACCCGACGGGCAAGAGCATGAAAGACCAACGGGTGGAAGCACTGATGGAGCCTGGTGGTATTCAGGCGTGTGGCAATGCTCAGAACTGCGTGTCCGTGTGCCCCAAGGAAATTCCACTGACTACATCGCTGGGCAAAGCCGGTCGAGCCGCGACGGTGCACTCTCTAAAGAAGCTATTCGATCGCTAGGGCGAGCCGCTCGGGCACATGCCCTGCGGCACTTTGAGCTCTTCGCGGCATGGTTTTCTCAAGCCCAGCCGTCTATTCAATTCATGTTTCATGAATCGCGGTCCCGTCCGCTATGGGTGTCGCTCGTGGCCCAAGCGCGCCGAAACCCAGAGTCTTGATTAGCTGTAGCCACCCAAAAGATGGAATCGCGAGGCAGCAAGTGTAGGAACTGAACGCCTGCATTTCCTGATCACAAGAGAGATCAGCAGAGCTTCTATTCGTTGATATCCACCCGGCTAGATACTCGGTTCACCACAGTCGGGGAGGTGGGCGAAGGTTTTTGAGAATTTCTTTGGCGATGTGTCATCATCGCACACCGCGCGGGCATGAGCTTCGTAGAGGTCCACTCTCCAGTACGAGTTGGTCCGTTGCTCCATTTGATGGCGCGCGCTGTAATCCAAGCGTTACGGGCCAACTCGTACTGAAGAGTGCATTTTTCTCCCCACGCGCTTGCGGCAAATTCGGATGCGATTAGAGTGGCACTCGGATTACAGCGCAGTCGCCCCACTCTCTACGATGACTGCCAAGATGCTTCTTTCCGCTCTCGCTGCCCGCCCTCCCTAGCGGCTGGTTCCATTCCGTATGTTTGTTTGTCTTAATCTCATTGTATATTCGCGACGGTGCATACAGGTGTTATTGCCCAACCCGCGAATCGACGGAAAGGACCATTTTGCAGTGGTACAACAATCAAATCTTAGCGCTATTTTTTTTAAACTGAGAATACTGGCCCTCTCGTTGGTCTTCGCCCTATTATCGGGAATTCAATCGGCTTCGGCGGGCATCATTTACGATGTGTTCCAAGGCGCCACCCCACCCTTTGGTGTTAGTATCTCTGGAACGATTGAGACCGACGGCACGATCGGGGCGATCACCGCTTCCAACATTGTGTCGAGTGACCTGAAGATAGCTGCCTACTTCAATTCCGGGCCAGTAATAGACAATTTGGCGTCACTGCCGACTCTTCTTGCTGACGTAGAAGCTACGGCGACCGAGCTGCGATTTACGTCGCTTGGCAATGATAAGCTGCGATGGACAGGCTCTGGGCAGACGCTCTGGGAGATTGATATGGTCAATTTTGGGTTTGGTGATCAGCAGAACGTAATGCTCCGCCGAGCTAACGGAGGAGGCTCCTTTTCCGGTCAGCCCGGTAACGTATTTGCAACGGCGACAGCAATTCCAGAGCCCGGTTCTTTCGCATGCTGTAGTCTGTTTTCCTTAGGAATCTTGGCGCGTCGTCGCCGCCGCAGCTAGAGCATTTTTGCTTTTGATATGGTCAGCGCTCAACAAAATGGGCAACCACCATCGTTGTTGATGCAGGCCAGATGTCAGCAAGTCGTACTAGCTGGACAGCGCCGCAAGGTGGCGCAGTCCAACTAGCCGACGTGCTGCCAAACCAAATTTGGGTCCGCAAGGGACTTTTTAGCCCTCTAGCCAGCTCGTCCTGGAGTTGGCATTCCATGAGAGACATCTACGAACAAACTCATCGAGCCGCGCCAGTTTTTCTGGCACGCGTCAGATCGCTGGGCACGGATGGTAACTGCGGCCTGATGGCAAGTTCAACCGCCATGGCAGCAGTCACGCTCGATGGCGGGAAGCAAGATCTTCGACCGCAACGCCGCTAGACTTCCAGGAATAGCCGCGTTGGGTCTTCGCAGACTTCCTTGATCGTCTTGAGGAAGCTGACCGCCTCGCGGCCATCGATGATCCGGTGGTCGTAGGTCAAAGCCACGTACATCATTGGCAACACAACTACTTGCCCGTCGACGGCCATCGGCCGATCTTGGATGGCATGCAGACCGAGAATGGCGCTCTGCGGTGGATTGACGATGGGCGTGCTCAGCATGGAGCCATACACACCGCCATTGCTGATGGTAAACGTGCCGCCCTCCAAGTCCTCAGGCAGCAAGCGATTTTCCATGGCTTTGCTGGCGTAGTCGCCAATGGTCCGCTCGACGTCCGCAAACGTCATGTGCTCCACGTTCCGTAGAACGGGCACCACCAATCCTTTGCCGCCGCCAATGGCGATTCCAATGTCGTTGTAGTGGCGATAGACAATGTTGTTGCCTTGGATCTCGGCGTTGACCGACGGAAAACGACGCAGAGCTTCGACGCTGGCTTTGGCGAAGAAGGACATGAATCCCAGTTTGACGCCGTGCCGTTCTTGGAAGGCGTCGCGGTATTTCTTGCGCAGACCCATGATGGGTTGCATATTGACTTCGTTAAATGTGGTCAGCAGCGCGGCGTTTTGCTGAGCCTCCACCAGCCGGGCGGCAATGGTACGGCGAATCATACTCAGCGGCTTGACCTCTTCGGTACGAGTCAAGCTGGACGGCTGGCTAACCAAGGGTACGTCTGACTGCAGGACCGGCGCTGACTTGGGTTGTGTCGGAGTAACGCGATTTGCGGCCGGAGCGGCTAGGGCATCCTCCTTCAGGATGCGGCCTCCTGGCCCGGTACCGGTGACCTGATCTGCTGTCAGCCCGCGTTCCTCCATGATGCGTTCCGCCGCCGGCATCACATGAGCTGCTGCCGGGCTAGTTTCCGAGCTCGAGTTGTCCTGGCCCGAAGGTGCAACCGAGTCGCCGGCCGGTTGAGGAGCAGGCTCGATGTCGCACAGAATGTCGTCAACTGCCGCGAACTCCTCCGTTTGCTTGCGGATGTTGCGGATGATTCCCGCTTCAGGGGCGGGGATCTGCATGGACGCCTTCTCCGTTTCCAGTTCGACCAG
>JANQOL010000591.1 GCA_028289675.1 Pirellulaceae bacterium | reverse complement strand
CCGAGCAATGGACTCCGGTCTTCGAGCGTCTGCGGTCCGGATTGGAGCACCTTTCCGGTGTGCGCGTGTTGTCTCCACTTGAGCAGGCTGGCGTGTCTTGTGTACCCGTCGTGAGCATTTTGGTGGATGGATGGGACGTGCATGATTTGGCCACCGTCCTGGACACCAACTTTGGCATCGAAGTTCGGGCTGGCTGGCATTGTGCGGCACTGACCCACGCCAGCATCGGTTCGGAAAAAAGCCATGGGACATTGCGTCTCAGTCCCGGTAGGGGCACGTCGATGGCCGAAATCGATTACACTCTTCAGGCCCTGCGAGACATCCTGGGCCAGTGAGTCGTCTGCCGTCCAGGCTTAGCAACTTCGGTCGGTATGCATTGCGCCCACGTGTTGTTGAACATCACTCGTGTCGCATATTGAGTACCGCGTTTTGCATCGTTTAGCCGCGTTTAGCAGTCAGCCGCAGGCGTACCTAGCTTGAGAAGGCGTACATGGTGTTACGAGTCTGTACGCCTGCGACTGACTGCTAAACAAAAATACCGTTGCATTTTTCGCCCAAATGCGAATTTTGCCACCACAAGCAACTGCTGATGTGGAATAGAAGATGGCCGATCGTTGGTACCGAGATGGTTTGCGTTTTACATGTACTGAGTGTGGCGCATGTTGTTCGGGTGAACCGGGCTACGTTTGGGTGAACAAGCAAGAAGCCCAAGATATCGCGGAGTTCATGGACATGGATGTCGAGGAGTTTCGCGATCGATTCGTTCGCCGTGAAGGCAACCGCTACAGCCTGATCGAGTACTCGGATGGCGATTGCATCTTCCTGGACCCCAAAACTCGTGGTTGTAGCGTTTATCCAGCGCGACCTATTCAATGCCGAACATGGCCATTCTGGCCCTCGAACCTTACTAGCCGCAAGGCTTGGGAAGAGACGTGCCGCGAGTGTCCGGGAGCCGGCCAAGGCAAACTTTATTCGATCGATCAAATTGATGCACAGCGGGCTCGCAAGCGTGTGTGAATGCGCGACCGTGGCCGGCAACACTTTGAAGGCAAATCAATGCGACACCTCAATTCCTGGCGCATTTCTACTCGCCGGCTCTCCAGTTTATTCGTGGGCTGGTCTGGTTGCGGCTGCTTGGTTCTGGTTCTGTTGCTGTCGGGGTCTTTGGCATCGCAAGCATGCATGGCGCAGCCGCCGAATGTCGTGCTGATTCTAGCCGACGATATGGGGTACGGTGATGTTCAAACCCTCAATCCCGACTCCATTATTCCCACACCCCATCTAAATCGCTTGGCCAGCGAAGGCATGACATTCGCCGACGCGCACAGTCCCTCGGCCGTTTGTACGCCGACCCGGTACGGACTACTGACCGGACGGTGCTGCTGGCGGTCATCGCTGAAACGTGGTGTTTTGGGGGGATACAGTTCTCCGTTGTTGGATCATGACCAGATCACAATAGCGGAGATGTTGCGCAAAGCCGGCTATCAAACGGCGGCGGTAGGCAAGTGGCATTTGGGCATGAGTTTGCCGATGTTGGAAAAAGCGGCTCTCACTGAAGAACCAGAGTGGAAAGGGGATCCCGGCGTCGACTTTGCCGGCGAGATTACAAATGGTCCGACACACCACGGCTTCGATCACTACTTTGGAGTGACAGCGTCGTTGGACATGCCGCCCTACGTGTATGTGCGCGATACACGCTTTACCAGCTTGCCAAGCATTCAGCAGCCAGCGGTCAAGTTTCCTCACTTTGTACGAGCTGGCCCCAGGGCCGAGGACTTCGTGATTGACCAAGTGTTGGATCGACTGGCAGAGGAAGCGGTCGACTTTATCGGTCGAGCCGCCGCAGAAGACCGGCCCTTCTTTCTGTACATGCCGCTGACGGGGCCGCACAAGCCGACGCAACCGCATCAGCGGTTTCAGGGTAAGACTGGCCTGAACGACTACGGTGATTTTGTGCACCAAGTGGATTGGACGGTAGGGCAAGTGCTGGAGGCCCTGGACACGAATTCCATCGCCGAGGAGACCATGGTCGTGTTCACTTCCGACAACGGGTCGTACATGTACCGCATCGATCCGTCCCAGCCCGACCATGTTGATCAAGTCAACGTGCAAGGGTTTCATCCGCAGCATCATCGAGCCAACGCGAATTGGCGAGGTACGAAAGCCGACATCTGGGAGGCCGGTCATCATGTGCCCTGCTTCGTACGCTGGCCCGGGCACGCTGCCTCAGGTGCCCGCTGTACGGCGCCCGTATGTCTGACTGATTTGTATGCAACTCTCGCCGATGCTGCCGGCACTAAAGTCGGCCGTGGCCAAGCCCAAGATAGTGTTTCTTGGAACAAGTTACTGCACGGTGAATCCAACATGCGTGGCAGGCCGGTGGTCCATCACTCGGCCGGCGGTATGTTTGCCATTCGCGATGGTCAATGGAAGCTGGTGTTAGGTAACGGTTCCGGCGGGCGAGAGAAACCAAAGGGTAAGCCGTTTGAGGGGCCGTTTCAGCTGTTCAATCTCGAGGAGGATCCCGAGGAACAGCACGACGTAGCTGCCGAACAAGTAGAGACTGTAATGCGTTTGAGCCGCGAACTGATGAAGCTCATGGCCCAGTAGCCGTCGAGAGTAGGCCACCTCGAGTGTGCGTTTCGCGTTAAGCGGCTTTGCGAGTGTTTCGGTCCGTCAAGATTTCGCCTTTTTCATTGACGTCCTCAAAGCGTACGGCAACTTGCTTGCTCACGCCGGACTCTTGCATGGTCACTCCATACAGAGTGGTCGAGGCGGTCATGGTCTTCTTGGAGTGCGTCACAATGATGAACTTCGTCCAATCCAGGAACTCACTTAGCACATTTACAAAGCGGCCAATATTCGCTTCATCGAACGGCGCGTCGACTTCATCGAGTACACAGAAGGGACTCGGCCGATACTGAAAAATGGCCAACAGCAAAGCGACGGCGGTGAGCGCTTTTTCACCGCCGCTGAGCAACGAGTTGGAAAGCGCCGTTTTCCCAGGCGGTGTGGCGATGATGTCGATGCCGCATTCCAACACGTCCTCGCCTTCTTCCAAGACGATGTCCGCGTTGCCACCGCCGAATGACTTGCGATACAGCTTTTGGAAGTTTTGTCGGATGACTTCCAATGTTTCCAGGAACATCCGCCGCGAGTCTTGGTTGATTTTCTGAATGATGCGTTGCAGCGATTCCTTGGCCGCCAGTAGATCTTCGTATTGTCCGTTTAGTGAGTCGTAACGGGCCTGTAATTCATCTAACTCGGCCAGAGCGGCCATGTTGATCTGCCCGACTGAAGCAATGTCTTGACGCAGCTCCGCGGCTTCCTGATCCATGGCGGCCTGCTCATTCGTATCGTCAATCAATTCGGCGGCACTGAGCTGGTCATAATCAAGGTGATAGTCTTCTTGAAACCGCTTTAGGATGGTTTGGCTTGATTCTCGATACCGTTCCAGTTCAACGCCGGATGTCTGTCTTTGATGCGTAGCCTTGTCCAACGCCCGTTGAACGGTCTCCAGTGTCTTGGCAGTTTCGCCGCGCGTTCGCCGCAGTTGGTCGGCCTGTTGAGCCAGTTGGTCCAGCTTCTGTTGCTCGGATTCGCACTTCAGAACCAGCTCCGCTAGCTGGCTCGTCAGGTGCAGAATCTGGAGCTCGCTACCTTGCTGCTTGTCGCGCAATCGCTGCAGTTCGGATTCAGCCTCTTGAACTGCCTGCTGCCGCTCTTGCGCAGAGCGAGTAGATTGTTCCAAGGCGGCGCGCACCGATTCTAACTTTTGTTCGGCCCGTGCCAGCTGAACTTGAGCCGCAGTTTCCTCTTCCATGGCCTGAGCCATTTGCGAATCCTGGCCCCGCGTCTGTTGCTCGTAGTCGGCCAGCGACTGCTCGACCGTGTGCACCTGCGATTGCAATTGCTCTACTGCTCGTTGAGCATGTCCCATAGTCGGTTCTAGCGTGGCCAGTTGCTGTTGCAATTCAGTCAGCGACGTGTTGAGCAGTCCCGCGTCGACTTCGATCGCATCTAACTTGCTCACGGCGGCTTGCGCACTCGCCTGTTGTCTCGCGAATTCTTGCGACAGTTCTCGCGCCGACTTTTCTAGCTCGTCCACGGAGGGAGATAGTTTTCGGATGCGACCGTTGAGACGTTCTATTTCACCTTGTGACGATTGAAAGCGTTGTTTCAGGTCTCGAATCTCTTCCTTGGCGCTTTGTATTTCGCTGCGTCGCGAAATCAGTCCGGCGGACGAATGGAGAGCGCCGATGGTGAGTCGTCCATCCGATTCGACCAACTCGCAAGCGGCCGTCACGAATCGAAGTCCCGCGCCTCGAAAGTGGCCCAATTCCAGGGCAACGTCCAACGTCTCGACCAGCCAGGTTGTACCCAGCAGGTAGCGGATCAACGGCTCGACTTGGGAGGGTGAGCGCACCAGGCGATCCGCCCGACCGACGACTCCGCTAACACCATCCAATTGGATCTTTTCTCCAAAGCGGCGCGACGGTAGCCGATCCAAGCGAACCAAGCTGAGTCGTCCTGGAATCTCGACTTGGTTGTCTCGGATGTGCTTGATGAGCTGTCCATCATCCAGCACGAGCGCATTGGCGGTCACGCCCAGTGCCGTGTCGATTAGCGGAGCGAGTTCCACGTCGACATCGATCAACTCGGCAACCAGTCCGCGAACAGACTGCCAGCAGGGAATCTGCGACTTCTGCGCTTGATCCAGGATATGGCGAGCGCCGACATCGACGCCTTCCAGGTGCAGTTCCAGCTGCTCAAGCAATTCCAAACGTTCGCTCGTACCCTCAATGCGCCCGGAGAGAGACGCGCTTTTCTCTTGTTCCGATACCAGGCTAGCTCGCAACTGCTGTAGCTCTTGCTTGCCGCGTTCCAGCTCAGCGGCGGAATCCGCGTTGCGTTCGTGGATTTCCTTCAAACGGACAGCCGCTTGTTCGGCGGCCTTGCGGGCACTTTGCTCGGCGGCCTGGTTGAGTTGCAGCTTCTCCTGCGTGGTATAGATGGTTTGCTGCAGGTCTTTGAGTGCGTTCTTTTGGCGAGCTACCTCGGTGGCTTTTTCCGACGCGGATCGCAGCAGTTCGACGTGTTGCCGACGTAGCGCGTCGTGTTGTTGATTGCGATCGTTTTGTTCTTGCCGCAAGGCGTCCAGTGTGGCGGCCGTCGAATTGGATCGCTCTTGGGCCTGATCAAATTGTTGTTGCGCCTGCTGTGCTTGAGCGGCTACGGAATCAACTTCGTCTTGTACGGAGACCGCCCGAGTCCGAAGTGTGGCCAAACGTATTTGTTGCCGTCGTTGTTCGTCTTGGAATTCCTGAACGCGGGCTTGCAGCGTTGATTGTTGGTTCCGGCTGACCGCTATATTTTGCTCGGCGGCCTGCAACGCGCCTTCGACTTGTTGGCATTGCTCCGCCACTTTGTGCAGAGCTAGCTCGGCTTGCTGCGCATCGGCGGTCGCGGTTTCCAACTCCGATTGTTTTTGCCTCTGGTTGGCTTCCAGTTCTAGAAGAGTGGCCTCCAGCTCTTGACGCTTGTTGTCTAGCCGACTGTATTCGGTCCAACCCAATCGCAGCCGCAATTCTTGCAGGCGAGTGGTCATCTCTCGGTAGCGTTGCGCTTTGGTGGCTTGACTCTTAAGCGAATTCAAGCGGGTGAAGACTTCGTCGACAATGTCTTTCAGCCGAGTCAGGTTTTGGTCGACTCGTCCCAACCGTCGATTGGCTTCGGCCTTTTTTGCGTTAAAGCGGCTGATGCCGGCAGCTTCTTCAAAAATCGTACGTCGATCTTTGGGGGACGCCTGCAACATGCGATCGACCTTGCCCTGTTCGATCAAGCTGTAAGCATCGACGCCGACCCCCGTTCCGCGAAACAGATCCTTGATATCCTTCAGCCGGCAGGCCTGTCCGTTCAGCAGGTATTCGCTCTCGCCGCTACGATAAACGCGGCGCGTGACATTGACTTCCTCCGCGTCCATGGACAACTGCTTCTGGCTGTTGTCAAACACGAGCGTGGCTTCGGCGCTGTTGGCCGGTTTGCGGCCCGACGAACTGGAGCCTTTGAAGATGACGTCGACCATGTCCTTGCCGCGGAGCGCCTTGGCACTTTGAGCGCCCAGAACCCATTTAATGGCGTCGACGACATTGGACTTGCCGGAGCCGTTGGGACCGACGATTACCGTGATGCCATCCGGGAACTCGAATCGCGTCTTATCGGCGAAGCTTTTGAATCCAGCTAATTCGAGAGCGCTAAGCATGCGAGCTGAAAGATATGGAGGGCCGGGATTGACGTTTTCGATTGCGAGGCGTTGGCAAGGCCATCAACGGCCCCACGTCAACGGGTTGTACCACTGCGTTTTGGCGGACCGCTGTTGGTCGGTGTCATCGTTGCTGGTCGTGAGCAGAGATTCTGGCATCGTACCACTGCCTACCGTACCACTGCCCACCGCGTTCGATGATGACGCACCGGCCATGTTGTCGATCACTTGTCCACTGTCATCCAAAGTGAGCACTGAGGTCGGAGACGCCGATGGGCGCGCCAGGCGGTCACCAGAGTTGCGATGATAGGTGCGGCCGGCGCGTGGGATCGGGTTGATTGCCATCGGCTCGACCAAATAGCCGTTCTGATGGCATTCGCGAATGAAGTTGACCCAGTCGCCATACCGGCCGCCAACTTCCGCGATCGCTGTCAACGTGCTCCGCAGATCGCCGGGCGTAGTGATGACTTGGTCGTCGTGACCGGTGCGGAAGTGGCTAATGGTCAGGCCGCCTGCCGGCGCTGGTGAGACGATGATTCTTGGGTTGACGTATTGGAATGCCGGAATGTGCAGCGTTGGATTCCCTCCGTACAGTACGATCTCCGGGACTTCGGACAGGCTGACGGCGACGAGGGGTGGGCCTGATGAGGGCACCTCCAGGATATTGCCGGCATCGAACACTTGTTCGCCGATGACTTGCGGATCACTGCGATCACGTTGGCGTAGAGCGCGGATCGCGCCGTACTTGACCTCGGCGTCGGCCGCATGCACCAGCTCGCGGAGAGCATCCCCGGCTTCGTA